>JBDLIV010000036.1:0-11025 GCA_039714675.1 Thermodesulfobacteriota bacterium | reverse complement strand
TAGAATGAACTCTGGGGCTCAACACCCAGGACCATCAAAGGGTTGCCTGCTGCCATTTTAAACATATAATATCCATTGCTGGAACCTATATCCAGAATTTTTCTGCCTTTAAGATTCCCAATATGATTTTTAAGTCTCTCCCATTTCATCCACGACTGCCACTCTGAATCAATATTAATTCCAAAAATATTAAATGGACCCTTCCTCCAGGGACAAAGTTGTTCCAATTGAGTGTTTAATACCCTCTGTTCTTTCTCATTGATGTCAGATTTATCACCGATTATAATGGCTCGGCCCTTAAAATCCCGCCACGATGGATTATGATCTGAAATATTTTCAAGAATATTTTTAAATTTTAAAAAGTTACCTTTTGCATTTTCAAGGAAAAACCTTTTTTCTTTTATAACAGTTTGAAAATCTCTAAAATATTGATCCATTTTCAAATCATGAATTTTTTCAAGAAGTCTTTCCATTCTACGTGTGACCTTTATGGTTATATTTTACCTTCAGCTATTTTTTTATGGCAATCATTGAGACAAAATTAAACCATTTTAGCCAGACATCAAAATGCGTAAATCCAGCCTTTAAAATTCTCTTTTTATGAGTTTCAATGGTATCTGGCACTAGAACCTTATCAAGGGCATCTCTTTTCTGACTGATTTCAAGCTGGGAATATCCATTTTCAACCTTAAATTTTTTATAAAAGTGAGTTTGAAGAGTGTTTATATGCTTTGAAGAATGAATGGTTTTTTCTGTTAAAAGAAGAATCCCTTTGTGAGTCAAACCTTGATAAATTTTTTTTATAAGATTATTGCGCTTTTTTGTGTCAAGAAATTGCAGGGTCAGGTTTATTAAAACCACAGATGCATTCTTAATTTGAATATCTTCAAGCAAACCGCAGATAAGATCTATCTGCCCAGTATTATCATTTTTTTTAAGGCGTTTGGAATATTTTTTAATCATGGGTTTGGAATTATCCACACCAATCATGGAAAAATTTCTTTCCTTAAATTGTTCAAGAATTAAAATTCCTAGATTTCCATGGGAGCACCCAAGATCATAAATACGGCTTTTGTTTTGATAATATTGGGCAGTAAGCTGTGCCTGTCTTTTTATACTCTGAGCATATAAAGGCACTGATCGATTCAGCATATCATCAAAAACATCAGTCACTTCTTTATTAAATTCAAAAGGGAGAACTCTCTTTTTTTTATCAGCAAAAACCCGATCTTTTTCCATTTTTCTTTTCAATACAATAATATTTTTTCGTACTTTTATAATATTTACAAAATAAGTGCAATACAACCATTGGTAATAATTCACCGTCAAGAAAAAGCAAGAAATTGAACACGCCATTTTTCAATCTCATTTATTTTTTAAAATCAGGCTGCTTTTTCATTCTCAACTGGGATAACCACTGGAAAGCCTTTGTGATAAACGATTTCAACCGGAACCCCATAAACGTCTTCTACCATTTTGGAGGAGATTTTATCTATTTTTCCTGCTCCATAAATTGTTTTATCCTTTAAAAATAAATACTGATCTGCATATCGCAAAGCCGTGTTCAGATCATGCATGGTCATGATTGCAGCAATATGATGTCCTTTTACAATATGCCGGATCAATCCGAGAATATCTGTCTGATTTCTCAAGTCAAGACTGCTGGTCGGTTCATCCAGGAGTAAAAGATCTGTCTGCTGTACAAGTGCCCTTGCAATGGAAACTTTTTGAAGCTCCCCTCCGCTCATCTGATCCAGATATTTCAGGCATAAATGGGAAAGATTCAACCTTTTTATTACAGCATCTACTTTTTTTAAATCATCGGGACGGGTTTTGTAACGGATATGAGGATGCCGCCCCATAAGGATGGCATCAAATGCCGTCATCCTTGTTGATTCATTCTTTTGGGCCACATAACTGATTTCTTTTGCAATCTGTTTAACATCCATTTCCCTGATGTTTTTATCTTTTACCATTATATTACCGTTTTGGGGAAAAAGTATGGAATTCAGACATTTCAGCAGCGTTGTCTTACCAACACCGTTGGGGCCTAAAATAACAGTTGTTTCACCCTTTTTAATGGAAAAATTGATATTCTTCAGAGTGTCATGGCTTTTATAATGAAATGCAAGATCATTTACGTTAAGAATCATTTTTTATATCCTTTGATAATGAGATAGATAAACACTGGTGCTCCAAGAAACGATGTAAAAATTGAAACCGGCAGAACATGGGGCAAAAGGATAAGCCTTGCCACAATATCCGCCAGAAGAAGAATCAAAGCACCTACTAAAATAGAGGCCGGCATGAGAAACCTTTGATCATCACCGATCACCCGGCGGACAATATGGGGGGCGACAAGTCCGATAAAACTTATTATCCCCACAAAAGATATGATGACAGCAGTTGCCAGGGAGGCTGCCATCATTGCACAGAGTCTTACTGTTTCGACTTTTACGCCAAGACCTTTAGCGGTTTCATCTCCCATATCCATGGCATTGTAATTTTTTGTGTTGCTCAGAAAATAGATCAAAAGGCAGAAAGTTACCACAAAAAGGAACCAGAAATCCTTCCAGTCTGCCCGGGCAACATCTCCAAATGTCCAGAATACCATTGCAGCAAGCTGGACATCATCAGCAAAGAATTGAAGGAGCATGGTTCCGGCCATAAACAGAGATCCTAAAGCAACACCGCTTAACACCATTGTTTCCGGAGACCCCCCCCTTATTTTTGAGATATAGGTGATCAGGCCCGCGGTTAACATGGAAAAGAAAAAGGCAGACAATAGAGTAACCACTGGGTTTGAAATATTTAAGGCATCGCTTAAAGAACTTGCCATTACACCGGTTCCAAGGATCATGACGGAAAAGGCGGCACCAAATGCGGCTGCATGGGCAATGCCAAGGGTAAACGGTGATGCCAGAGGATTTCTTAAAACAGACTGCATAACAGTACCTGCGCTTGCAAGGCCTGCGCCTGCAACAACTGCTGTAAGGGTCTGGGGCAGTCTGATATTCCAGATAATCAGTTCAAATTGTCTGGAACTCGGATTTTTCAAGAGCGTGTTAATCACCTCAAAGAACTCGATATGGACTGATCCCAATGATATACTGGTAATCATAACAAAAACCAGAGCAATAAAAATCAGAAGAATAAACAGAGATTTTTTTCTGATATAGTTTGAATATTCTACTGATATTTCACCATTTTCAAAATGCATGTAAAGTCCCTTTTCAGTTTAAATCAATGGGTTGAAACACCATGTTTTTGAACAATGAATTCATGGAAGTAAAAACAGGTTTTGCAACAAGAAATTTATAGATATCATCAGCTTTTTTTTCAGGATCAATCCTGGAGAATCTGTCCGGGTATAAAATTTTTCCTATATACCAGGCATCGGCAAGGATGGAACCAAAATTCTGAGTGTACCAGTTATAAGGAAGCACTCCATATACTCTGTTTGCTTTTATGGCAGTTAATCCCTGAAAAATAGGATCATTTTTAAGTTCGTGAAGACCCCCATGCTTTTCTCCCATTTGAAGGGTAGACAGATCCACAAACAGCGTATCGGGATCTGCCAGAAGTATTTTTTCTCTGGAAAAATTGCTGTGGCGAAAATTTTTTTCAGACATACCGCTGGTCGCGGCAATGTTATCTGCATTGACGAATTGAAAAGGGGGATAGGATGGCTCTGTGGATTGAAAGCCATGGGGGCCTTTAAAGGCAATTCCTCCTATAAAACAGGTTTTCTTTTCATCAATGTTCCTGGTCCTTTTTTCAAGTTCATTGATATGATCTTCAAAAAAGGTAATCAACTCTTTTGCTCTATCTTTTTTTTGTAATACCTGACCAATGATATTCAGTGTATTGAAAAATTTTTTTCTGCCTAAAGATAGGTCTCCGTATTCAAGAATGACCACAGGGATGCCGGTCTTTTGTTCAAGCTCAACAGGATCATATCCCATTGTTGCATAGGTTTTGAAGATAACCTGTGGAAGATTTGCAAGCCCCAGTATTTTTTCAGGATCATCATGACCCCTGAATCCTCCAAAAACAGGCAATTTCTTAAACTGTGGATTGGCCAGGGAATAAGGTCTTGCATCAAATTTATTCTCTCGTATTTCAATATTATCAACCGCTACAACAAGATTTTGGGCATTAAAGTATGTGATTAATCTTAAACAACCAGGTCCGGAACAGATGATCCGATCAATTTTTTGGGGTAATTTGATTTCTCTCAAGTTGGCATCTGTTATTTGTCTAAACGGCTGAGCAGCTGCAAAACAGGTAAAAACAGATACAAACAGACAGGCGAACACAAGGTTCCTATATATATATTTCATTAATATCTCCTAAAAAATAAAAAAAGCCACAAAGATATAATTTCCTTAAAAAAGGAAATTATCAGCCTCCGTGGCTCTATTTTTAATAAACTATGTTTACTCTTTTATTTTTTGTCTTCAGACAAAAGCTTTATTGCTTTTATAAAATTCCGGTTTTATTGTCAAGCTAAGTTCATTTTAAACACTCTATTTTTTCTAATATTTTCTGACCAAAATAACACCCATGGTAAACTGACTAAGGAGGCAACATGGCTTACAAAAAATCGATAAAAATTTTTCCTTCTTAAAATTTCTGCTAAAGTAAAAAAATCGATACTGAGATCACAATTTATTATTCCTTGACGCAGATTGTTTCATAATGCTATCTATTTTTTATCAATCTGCATTTAAATTGATCCGATAAATAGCCTTAAATATAGATACAAAGGAGAATAATATGGAAATTGTTGGAATTGATGTCGGATTTGGTTTCACTAAAGCATATAATGGTAAAAATTCTATAATATTTAAATCACTTATGGGAGATGCCACAGATATCCAATTCAGATCATCACTTGGAGCTGATTCTTCTACTTCTAATATGCATATTACCCTTGACGACAAATCCTACTATCTTGGCTCCTATGCTGAACTTCAATCAAATATTCGTGAATTTACTCTGGATCAGGAAAAACTTATCGAAGATTTTGTTAAAATTTTTGCAATTGCCGCTGCTGGTCTCTGCATTGACAAACCAGATCCTATTAATGTTGTATCAGGCCTGCCCGTAGGGTATTTAAAAAGAGACACTAAAAAATTTAAAAAAATTATCAAAGGAAGTCATGAAATAACATTTCATAATCAAGACGGCCAGGATGTAACAAAAAAAGTAACTATTGATAAAGTACATATAATTCCTCAACCCATTGGATCGATATTTAATCTGATTTTTGATGAGCATGGAACAATAAAAAGCAAAGATCTTGCAAACCAGAAACTCGGTGTTGTTGATATTGGTTTTAAAACAAGTGACTTTAGCATATTTGATCATCTTCAGTATATTGAAAGAGGTTCTACCACCATGGACTCTGGTATTTCAAAATGTTTTTCAATAATTGCAAATAAATTAAGACAGGAGAGTAATATTAATATTGAACTTTACAGAATGTTCAAATTGATAGAATCAGGAATGATCAAAATCAGGGGTAAAGAGTATAATATATCAAACCTTAAAAAACGGGTATACACCCACGCTGGCTCAGCCATTGCTTCTGATCTTAACAGATTATGGGAAAATGACTGGGACATTGATACCATTATTCTTACCGGCGGAGGAAGTGTGGAATTATCAGAATATTTAACTCCTAATATTGAAGGCAATGTAATTCCCATAGGAAAAAATATTGATGCCAGGTTCAATAATGTCCAGGGATATTGCAAATTTGGAAGATATAAATGGGGGTATTCTAAATTTCTTTCTGATAATCAGGAGGAAAAACAAAAAGAAAAAAGTGTTGGTGAAGAACCGACCCCAAAAAGACCCAACTTAGACAAGGATGATTTAAAAAATATTGAAAAAACATCAAAAAAAATTTCCTGGTTAAAGCGCCAAAATTAAATAAAGGGCAATCAATATGAATAAGGACAATCTAACCAGGATATTATCCATGGTCGCAAAGGGTTCTTTATCGGTTGAAGATGCTCAGAAACAACTTGAGACCATCTCCTTTGAAAATATTGGTTATGCACGGATTGACCATAACAGATCATTAAGAAAAGGTTTTCCTGAGGTAATCTTTGGAGAGGGAAAAACAGGCGATCAAATCATCGGTATTATGGAAAGAATGATTATTCATGAGAATATCATACTTGTAACACGACTTGAAAAAGAGAAGGCCAAAAAAATAACCACTGTTTTTAAAGATGCACAATATTTTCACGAAGCAAAATTTTTGTGGCTTAAAAAAAAAGAGCCTGAGATTACCGGCAGGGGGAAAATTCTTGTGCTTTCTGCCGGGACATCTGATATCGCTGTGGCCAGAGAGGCTTTTTTAACTGCACAGGCCATGGGAAACAGGGTTGAATCCATCTTTGATGTTGGTGTTGCCGGCATTCATCGTCTTTTTGCCCACCAGGAACAAATCATGAGTTCTGATGTCATTATTGTTGCAGCTGGCATGGAAGGCGCACTGCCAAGTGTTGTTGCCGGAATGATAAAAGCTCCTGTTATTGCTGTTCCAACAAGCATAGGATATGGAACAAGTTTTGGTGGAATAGCAGCTCTTTTAGGAATGCTCAATGCCTGCAGTTCAAATATTGCAGTTGTAAATATTGATAATGGATTTGGAGCCGGATATATGGCCTCATCTATTAATCACGTTGCACAGGCTGTGACAAATGGCTGATTTGTGAGCATAAGCTCCTCTGCGAGCCCCAAACTGCTGCATTGAAAAAAAGCCTGGAATTAAAAATCCGATTGCTTTCTTTGTAAAATTTGATACTTTGCTATAATTATAACTTTAACACCTTACAAATCATTTTTGCAAACTGCAGGATTTGGGGTTATATATTTAATCATGCTTATAAAGGAGAAAAAAAATGGCTGAAGAGAAAACAGAAACTTCATCAAAAAAACAAAAAACTAAGAGCCGTGCATTCTACTACATTGATGGCTTCTTAATTCGTTTATTATTGATAGTGGTTCTTATTGCACTGCTCTGGAACTGGGATGGATTCTGGAAAACAGATATCAAGGTTCTTAAACAGGCTCAAGAAAAATATTTTCCAATCAAATATAAGGCCGAGAGTCTCAAAACTTCAGTTATCAATGAAAACTTGGAAATTGTCCAACAGATGAAAGAGAGAACTTCAAAATACAAAGAAGAGACTAAG
Organism: Thermodesulfobacteriota bacterium; assembly: GCA_039714675.1. Lineage (GTDB taxonomy): Bacteria > Desulfobacterota > Desulfobacteria > Desulfobacterales > Desulfobacteraceae > Desulfobacula. The sequence goes on along the minus strand of JBDLIV010000036.1, from coordinate 3,811 downwards.
AAAGCATTACAGGATGTAGAAGCTGCTGAAGCAAAGGTGATTGCTATAACTAAAAAAGGAGAGGTATTGCTGCGCTATTATGATACTTCACGTCGAATTATAGATAAACTAAAACGTAAATTTTCTCCTGATGAATTAGACGCTGCTTTGAAATGCAATAGCATTGAGTGTGAGGAGATTGTCAAATCCAGCGCGAAAGCAGCTCCGGAAACCCACTCATTTAAATAGCTTTATTAGCGTATGGAATTTTAAGAAAATATTTTTTTCTCTTGACTTAACTAAAATTTATATATAATAAACTTTATTTAAGTAGAATAAAATTATGAAATTAAATATTATTAACATACTATTAGTCCTTATTATCGTGGAGGTGATTATTAACACCTCCATACGAAGGGGCTCCTAGTGGCATAAACCTAAAAAATTTTTAAAAGCCGTTATCAGCCCCAACAGGGCAGATAACGGCTTTTTTTATTTTGGAGGCCTTTTAATTTTGGAGATATATTAAATGAGAAGCCATACAGCAACAAAAGGAATCGAAAGAGCACCCCATAGAAGCCTGTTCAAGGCAATGGGTTATACAGACAGAGAAATCAACCAGCCACATATCGGTATTGCCAACTCTGCCAATGAACTGATCCCCGGCCACATGCATCTTGATAATATTGTTAAAGCTGTAAAGTCAGGCATTACCATGGCAGGTGGAACTCCCATGGAATTTTCAACCATTGGTATATGTGACGGCATTGCCATGAACCATAAGGGAATGCACTACTCCCTTGCATCCCGTGAACTCATTGCTGATTCAATAGAAGTTACAGCAACTGCACACCCTTTTGATGCCATTGTCATGGTTCCAAATTGTGACAAAATTATCCCGGGTATGCTTATGGCAGCTGCAAGGTTGAATATACCAGCTATATTTATAAGCGGCGGTCCCATGCTTTCTGGCAAACACCCTGAAGACAATGAAAAAAAAATTGATCTTGTCACAGTGTTTGAAGCCGTCGGAGCTGTCCAGTCCGGCAGAATGACAAAAGATCAGCTTTACAATATTGAAAACACAGCCTGCCCTACATGTGGATCATGTGCCGGAATGTTTACTGCAAATTCAATGAATTGCCTTACTGAAGCTATTGGAATGGCTCTTGGAGGAAACGGAACAATTCCAGAACCCATGTCACAGAGAATACGCCTTGCCAAGGAGACAGGAATTAAAATCATGGATCTTTTGGATGACAACATCACTCCTGATAAAATTTTGACTGAAAATGCATTTAAGAATGCCCTTGCAGTGGATATGGCTTTAGGATGTTCCACTAATACTGTATTGCATTTAAAGGCAATTGCACATGAAGCACATGTAGATATTGACCTTGACCTTATTAATGAAATCAGTAAAAAAACTCCCCACCTGTGCTCTTTAAGTCCAGGTGGTGAAGACCGCATTGAAGATCTGAATCTGGCCGGTGGCATTCCGGCTGTCATGAAAGAATTATTAGATCATGGCATGCTCAACAAAGAGTGTTTGACTGTTACTGGACATACAATTGAGCAGGATCTTAAGACTATTGTAAATAGAGACAAACAAGTTATACGACCTATTGAAGATCCTTACCATAAGCAGGGAGGCCTGGCAATACTCTTTGGTAATCTTGCCCAGGAAGGCTGTGTTGTAAAACAATCTGCTGTTCTTGATTCAATGCTGGAGCATCAGGGACCTGCAAGGGTATTTGACAGTGAAGAAGATGCTACCAAAGCCATACTGGAGAACAATATTAACCAGGGAGATGTGATTGTTATCCGTTATGAAGGTCCTGCCGGAGGTCCTGGCATGCGTGAAATGCTAACCCCCACCTCTTCCATTGCAGGCATGGGGCTTGATGCAAGTGTTGCACTTATTACCGATGGCAGGTTTTCAGGAGGAACAAAGGGTGCATCCATTGGACATATATCGCCGGAAGCTGCCCAGGGAGGCCTGATTGCTATCATTGAAGAGAATGATCAAATTAAAATCGATATTCCTTCCAAAACAATTGAACTTCTGATTTCCAGAGAAGAGATTGATAAAAGATTTTCAAAATGGGAAAAACCTGAACCTAAAATCAAAACAGGATATATGGCACGATACGCTGAAATGGTTAGTTCTGCCGGCAATGGTGCAATATTTAAAAATAATTTTTCAAGGAGTTAACAAAATGAAACTTACAGGTGCTCAGATCCTTATAAAAATGATCAGGAAACAGGGGATTGACACAATTTTCGGATATCCGGGCGGTGCTGTCATAGACATTTATGATACCCTTGCCAAACAGAATGATCTTAAACATATCCTGGTCCGTCATGAACAGGGAGCTGTCCATGCTGCTGATGCCTACGCAAGGGCTAATAAATCCGTTGGTGTTGCTCTTGTAACATCAGGCCCGGGAGCTACAAATACTGTAACAGGAATTGCCTCTGCATATTGTGATTCCATCCCTGTTGTGATTTTTACAGGACAGGTTCCAACAGCCTTGATAGGCAATGATGCTTTTCAGGAAGTTGACATAGTGGGCATCACAAGGCCATGTACCAAACACAATTATCTTGTAAAAGATATCAACAAGCTTGCATCCACCATCAATGAGGCATTCCATCTTGCAACCTCGGGCAGACCGGGTCCTGTTCTTGTTGATCTCCCCAAGAATGTAATGCAGGCTGAAGTTGATTTTAAAAGTCCGGGCAGTGTGTCATTAAAATCCTATAAACCCAATTATAAGCCTAATAAAAAACAGCTCAATAAAGTAGTTGACCTTATCCTGAAGGCAAAAAAACCTGTAATATTTGCAGGCGGAGGGGTAATCCTTTCACAAGCGTCAGAAGAACTTACAAGCCTTGCTAAACTTGCCAACATCCCTGTAACAGCTTCTTTAATGGGCCTTGGAGCTTTTCCCGGCTCTGATCCCCTATGGCTTGGCATGCTTGGCATGCACGGTACATACAGAGCCAATATGAGCATAGGCAATTGTGATCTTATGATTGCCGCAGGTGTAAGGTTTGACGACAGAGTCACAGGAAATATTGAAAAATTTGCACCCCATGCCAAAATTATCCAAATTGATATTGATCCAACTTCAATACATAAAAACATAAAGGTTCAATGCCCGATTGTGGGAGACTGCAAAAATGCTTTAAATGGTATTCTTCAATTAATGAAAGATAAAACTCCTGAAAATCAAAACCAGAAGATCAAACATAAAAAATGGCTTGACCAGATCAAAGAGTGGAAGGACACAACTCCTTTAAAATATAATCAGGGCAAAAAAATAATCAAACCGCAGTTTGTCATAGAAAAACTATATGACCTTACAAAGGGCAATGCCATTATCACAACAGAAGTTGGGCAGAACCAGATGTGGGCAGCACAATATTATCACTTTAACAGCCCTAACCACTTTATTACCTCAGGAGGACTTGGAGCCATGGGTTTTGGTCTGCCTGCTGCAATTGGAGCTAAAGCTGCCTGTCCTGACAAACTCGTTGTAGATGTAGCAGGAGATGGCTCAATACAGATGAATATCCAGGAATTAATGACTGCCATTGAATCAAAAATAGATGTTAAAATTGTTATTTTAAACAATCAATATCTTGGAATGGTAAGGCAGTGGCAGGAACTTTTTTATGACAAGATTTACTCTTCCACTGATATGGCCGCAGCTCCGGATTTTGTAAAACTTGCTGAGGCATATGGCGCAAAAGGGTATAGATGTGACAGGCCTGATAAAGTTGAATCAACTCTGTCTAAGGGGTTAAACTCCAAAGGTACTATTAT
>JBDLIV010000035.1:0-11224 GCA_039714675.1 Thermodesulfobacteriota bacterium | reverse complement strand
GATAGTGGATGCCGGTATTGGATACCGCTTTCCCAAACGATCAGCGCTTTTTACACTTGAAGCTAAAAACCTGTTTAACAAAGAATTCAAATTTCAAGATACGGATCCCGGAAACCCAAGCTATATTCCGGAGCGCATGATTATAGCTAAATTCATATTGTCGTTTTAAGAATTTTTTTCAATGATTAAATCTTAAGAAAGGAGGTGGTTAATTTAGGTTTAAAAAGTATAATTAAAGTCAGGAAAGCAGGTAGATCATTGTAACATTAGATAATTTATTTATATCAAAAGGAGGATAAAAATGACATCAGAATACATGGTTCTTTTCGTGAATGTAGAAAATGGGGAAGTTGAAGAGGTGTATGGCTCTAATCAATTAGGGAAAGTTGCTTCCGAGGACAAGGCTGAAGAAATTATTGATTCTAAGAGACTTCCTAATTTGTCTGATGTGCAGCACATAGGGAGCATAACAACTCTTTATGCAACATTCAGTCCGGGATGCAGATATATTAGAATTGGTGGAAAGTGGGTAAAAGTTTGTAGATAACAAAAAATTATTTTTTACTCGATCAAAACAGAAAAATATTTAAAAGCTGAAATATTCGCCAGCCTGGCATAGAAGCAAAATGTTGTGACAATGCCAGGCTGGGTTGAAAAATGTATGGTATGGGATTTTCGAATTTTACCTCAATGTTTGTGATCCCTGCAATGTATACTCTCAATTCCAGTGTATGGGTAATGCTCTGTCTGCTCAAAGAATCCTTGTTTTTTACAGCCATTGGTTTTATGGTATTTTCACTGCATAAAATTTCAGAAAAATTCAATCAGGACAAGCATCAACCCGGAAGGCACACTGGAACTTATACAATATCATTTGGATTTTTTCATAAAACCCTCTATTTATTTACTGGGGTATAAATATACTTGACATAGATTCATAATATATGTCAAGTATATTTATATTGGCTGACAATTTTGATAAAATAAGGATAATAATTTCTAATGCAAGCAACAACAAAAAGTCACAAAGTTCATAAACAACCCATGGCTGTCATGGCATATGAAGCTGTTCTGAAAAAAATTATCTGTCTTGAATATGAGCCTAACCAGCACCTTGAAGAGAATCTATTGGTTGAAGAGCTGGGCATCGGCAGAACTCCAATCCGGGAAGCCCTTGTAAGACTTCAAGGTGAGAAAATGGTGGAATCTCATCCCAATAAAGGAGTTATAGTAAAACCCATTACACTGCAGAACACCAAAGCCATGTTTGAAAGCATGCATGTTTTTGAATTTGGTGTGGTTGATATGGCGATCAATAAAGATTGTTCCGCTTTTATAAAAAAAATGGAAGCCTCCAATAAAGAGGTTAAAAAAGCTATTCTCTCAAACAAAATTTTCAAACTGGTGGAAGCAAACCATGAATTTCATCTCAATTTTGCACAATGCTCCCAGAATGAATTTCTGATCCGGGCTGTAAATGATGTCAGAAAAGAGGCCAAAAGATTGTCTTATCTATCCTATAACAATACGATTGATCCGGAAAGGCCCCTTAAAATTCATTATAAATCTGTTATTCAGGAGCATGACAAGATAATTGACAGCCTGGTAAATAAAGACAAAAAGAAGCTCAAACAGTTGTTAAAAGAACATATCGAGACTTTCAGACAGAGGATAATAATTTTCATGACATCATGATAGCATCCAAATGTATGAATGATCTTATAATACTAACATAAGAAAAGGAGATTAAAATGAAGAAATTATTAATTATTCTAACCGGTTTGATGTTTGCCTTATCAATTTTTTCCACTGCCCAGGCAAAAACAAAATGGGATTTGCATCTGAACTATTCTGCTGGCAATTTCCATTCCCAGGGAGCACAAAGGTTTGCAGACAAAGTTGCCAAGGCCACTAACGGTGAATTGACAATTGTTCTGCATCCTGGTTCATCTCTCGGGTTTAAAGGCCCTGAGCTTTTAAGAGCTGTTGCAGAAGGTCAGCTTGCCATTGCTGAAGTTCCTACAGGCATGGTTGAAGGAGATGCACCAGTACTTGCATTGACTGCACAGCCTTTTATCTCTGCCAATGCTTTTGAACAGCGCCTTTTATATCAGCTTGCCAAACCAAAATATGCAGAAAAATTAAATAAATTTAACCAGATGACTCTCTATACCTCTGTCTGGCCTTTTTCAGGTATTTACACCCAGCGGGCAATCAAATCTGAATCTGACTTAAGCGGACTTAAAATGAGAGTATATGATGGTACAGGTCTTGCTTTTGGAAAAGCCACAGGTATTGCTGCAAGGAAAATGCCTTTTTCAGAAGTCTATCCTGCCATGAAAGCAGGTCTCATGGACTCCATGTACACCTCTTCTGTTTCAGGTGTTGATGCAAAAGCGTGGGAAGTGTTGAAATATTTCACCCCCATCAATATTGTCGGACCTGTAAATATGATCAATGTCAATAAGGATGCCTGGAATAAATTAGACAAAAAACTCCAGGCCACAGTGCTTGAAATTGCTGCTGAGATGGAAGATGAAATGTGGAATCTTGCAGGAGACATGGATCGTAAAAGCCGTGCCACCCTTATTGAAAATGGAATGGTCATTGACAATGTAAGTTCACAGTTTCGTGTTGAACTCAATGCAATCGGTGATAAATTAAGAGCTCAGTGGGCAAAAAAAGCAGGTGCTGATGCCAATACAATTTTAAAACAATATAACGAAATTACAGGTCGTTAGACTGGTTTTATCACAACCTTAAAGGAGTTGGCAGAAATATGCCAACTCCTTATGTATAATAAACAAAGAATTAAGCGGAGAAACAGATGAATAAACTTGTAAAACTAAGCAATACTTTAAGTGATGTCATGGCAAATATTTCCGCTGTTATTCTTGGATTAATGGCTTTGCTGATTCTAATAGAAATTTTTATCTGGAATATGTTTGAAAAAACCACCCTGGTTTCTGATGAATACAGTGCCTATGGCCTTGCAGCTATCATTTTTCTGGGATCAGGATATTGTCTGAAAGAAAAAGGTCATATCAGAATCACTCTTGTTCTGGGATTTTTACCTGAAAGATTAAACAGAATCATCACATTTGCTGCAACTTTGATCACCACTGTTTTTATGGGATATCTCTGGTGGTATCTTTTGAAAATGGTGCAATCAGCTATTCGATATGGCTCTACCTCGGGCACCATGACCCATACACCACTATGGATTCCCATGACCATCATGCTTATAGGAGCTGCCTGCCTTTTTATCCAGCTTGCTGCAACAACTGTTAAAACCTGGGCTGCCATAAACACCTTAGAGGAGGTCGTGTAATGGAATCAGAACTTCTGTTCATGTCCATTGTTGTGTTCGGCGTCCTTTTTTTGTGCCTCTCCCTTGGAATATGGGTGGGGTTTTCCCTCTTTATGGTCGGGTTTATAGGAATGACCTTTTTTTCTTCCCTGCCTGCAGGAAGCAACATGGCATCCTCGGTATGGTCAAGTGTTGAAAAATGGGAATATGTTGCTCTGCCTCTGTTTATCCTTATGGGTGAAATTTTATATAGATCAGGGATTTCCGAAAAATTATTTAAGGCCCTTGTGCCCTGGCTCTATCGTCTTCCAGGAGGGCTTTTGCTCATGAATATTGTTTCATGCACACTTTTTGCTGCAGTATCAGGTTCCAGCGCAGCAACAACTGCTACTGTGGGAAGAATAACCCTTGCTGAGTTTGATAAGCTTGGATATGATAGAAGCCTTGCCATGGGATCGCTTGCAGGTGCTGGAACTCTGGGGTTTTTAATCCCCCCCTCTTTAATCATGATTGTTTATGCCATCCTTGCCGAGGTTTCCATAGGCAAAATGTTTGTAGCCGGAATTTTACCCGGGCTTCTTTTGTCAGGAATTTATTCGACATACATTATTTACAGAGGTATCAAAAATCCTGAAATTGCACCCAGCAGCCAGGAAAGCTATTCCTGGGCAGATCGTTTAATAGGCCTCAAAGACCTTGCCCCGACACTGGTGCTGATATTAATGGTGCTGGGCAGCATCTACGGAGGATATGCCACACCTACAGAAGCCGCAGCCCTTGGAGTATTTGGAGCATTAGTCTTTGCTGTCATTAACCGTCAGATGACAATAAAAATATTTTTTAACTGCCTTAAAGGAGCTGTTAAAACCAATGCCATGATCATGCTTATTGTTGTGGGTGCAGGGTTTTTATCCAGAACAATGGGATTTTTGGGAATTCCTGCTGCCATTACCCAGGCAATAAATGAGCTGAATCTCTCACCATATATGTTAATGCTTCTTCTTGGTGGAGTTTATATTGTACTGGGGTGTCTGCTCGATGGATTTTCCATAGTTGTAATGACACTTCCCATTGCCCTTCCCATGGTGACCGCTGCAGGATTTGACCCCATCTGGTTTGGTATCTACCTTATATTAATGGTGGAAGTCAGCCAGATTACGCCGCCTGTAGGATTCAATCTTTTTGTCATACAGGGGTTGACCGGTGAACCCATTGTAAGGGTTGCAAAATATGCCCTGCCATTCTTTTTTTTAATGTTATTGACAACTGCAATCATCACTATTTTTCCCGAGATTGCACTATATTTACCTAAACTTATGGTAGGTAAATAAAAGGATATCCTATGAAAACCATGGATCTAAACTGTGATATGGGAGAAAGCTTTGGGGCTTACAAAATGGGAAGGGACGATGAGATCATGCAATATATCTCATCTGCAAACATTGCCTGCGGCTTTCATGCAGGCGACCCTCAAGTTATGGATAAAACTGTTAAAATGGCTGTTGAAAACAGTGTGGGAATTGGAGCACACCCCGGATATCCCGATCTCTTAGGTTTTGGCCGTAGAAGTATGACCCTGACACAGGATGAAATAAAGCAGTATCTGATATATCAGACAGGTGCACTCAGAGCTTTCTGCAAAGTACATGGAGCAAAGCTTCAACATGTAAAACCCCATGGAGCACTCTACCTTGATGCTGTTGACAATAAAGAGATTGCAAAATCCATTGCCGGGGGTATTATGGATCTTGATCCTGATCTTAAATTTGTGGCACTTGCCGGTAAAAAAGGAGAAACCATGAGACTGGTTGGGGAAGAGATGGGTCTCAAAGTTGTTTATGAAGCATTCCCGGATCGAGCATATACTCCCGAAGGCACACTTGTTTCAAGAAAAGAGTCCGGTGCTGTGATCAGTGACCCTGAACTTGTTGCAAAGCGGGCACTTGATATGGCCAATGGCTTTGTAAAAGCAGTTGACGGGTCTTTGATAGAGCTTGAAGTACAAACTCTGTGTGTTCATGGAGACAACCTTGCAGCAGTTGAACTGGTAAAAAATATAAAAAATATTCTTGAAACAAATCAAATAAAAGTAAGACCAATGGGAGACCCTGTTGTATGACAGAAAAATGGAAAGAAGAAAAACCAATTTTTCGCAATGCCGGTGACAAAGGTTTTATCATTGAATTCGGGCAGAAAATTGATCCTGAAATCAATAAAAATGTAAAAGCCATGGCTGTGGCATTAAATACTGATACTCCCAGAGGTATTACAGAAATTATTCCCACCTATCGATCCCTTCTGCTGATTTACGATCCTTTAATCACAAGACCTGAAAAATTTATACCCTTCATTAAAAATATCCAAAACAGTCTTGAAAATTCAGAAACAGAACCATGCAAGGTTGTTCAAATTCCAGTATGCTATGGTGGGGAATTTGGACCTGATATGGAGAATGTGGAAAAATCTGCCAGCCTTTGTCAAGAGGATGTTATAAAGATGCACAGCGCACCTGAATACCTGATTTATATGGTCGGTTTCACTCCGGGATTTCCTTTTCTTGGAGGATTAAATGAAAAACTGTTTACACCAAGACTTAAAACTCCGAGAATGGCAGTGCCTAAAGGTTCTGTGGGTATTGCAAATAACCAGACAGGTATGTATCCAATAGAAAGCCCTGGCGGATGGCAGATCATAGGAAGAACACCCTTAAACCTTTTTGACCCCCATCGTAAAAATCCATTCCTCTATAAAGCTGGAGATAAAATAAAATTTGTCCCCATTTCTCAAAAAAAATTCATAAAATTGAAAAATATGGAGGCAAATTAGATGGATGCCATAAAGGTATTAACTCCGGGTGGATATACAACCATACAGGACAGGGGCAGGTTTGGGTTTCAACACATGGGAATTCCTGTTTCCGGAAGCTTAGACAGCTTTTCCTTTGCTCTTGCCAACCTTCTTGTGGGCAATCCTGAAAACATGGCTGCCATGGAAATTACGATAATCGGACCCTGCCTTGAGATTAAAAAAGAGATGGATATTGCTCTGACCGGAGCAAAAATGGATATTACAGTTAATGAAACCAGGGTTGAACAGTGGCGATCAATAAGGGTAAAACCCGGAGATATAATCAATATAGGCCAGGTACAGTCAGGATGCCGCTCATATCTTGCCTTTAACGGTGGAATCAATATTCCTGAAGTTATGAGAAGCTTTTCAACCTATGCTCAGGGCAGGATAGGCGGATTTAAGGGCAGGCCCATTCAAGAGGGTGATATACTTGAAACCCATGACACACATTTGTTAAAAAAACAGCGGGTAATTGCTGAAAAATTTATACCTCATTTTCCAGAAAATATTGTTGTAAGAACTATCCTAGGACCCCAGGATGACTATTTTGATGATGGCATTAAACTTTTGTTTGCCTCAAAATATATGGTAACTCCCAAGGCAGACCGCATGGGATATCGATTGTCAGGGGAAGCCATATCAGTTAAAAAAGGCATGCCGGAAAGTATTATTTCAGAACCCTCCATGCCGGGTAGTATTCAAATACCTCCCGATGGACAGCCCATTATCTTATTTGTTGAACAGACTGTTGGCGGGTATGCAAAAATCGCTACTGTAATTTCGTCAGATCTTAGTCTTGTTGCCCAGACAACTCCTGGAGATACCATCAAGTTTGAAAGCATTGACTTAAACACTGCCCATAAGCTTATTTTTGAAGAACAAAATAAAATGAGTACCATAAAGAATAGTTTTTAAATGATAAATCATAAAAATTACCGGTTACACCCTGCTAATTTTTTCACTGTTCTTAAGTTTTATTTATTTATGATTTTGATAGTAGCGCCTGGTTATAAAATCGTTTTAATTTAGCCTGAACAGCGCCAAAAACAGTTTTTTCAGGATATTTATTGTTTTTATCCGGAACACCTGCCTGTTTTCCCAATAAGATATGAATCCCTTCCTGAATAGTTTTAACCTGGTAAATATGGAATTGTCCTTTTTTCACAGATTCGATAACATCTGATCTCAACATTAGGTTTTTCACATTGGAAGCCGGAATCATAACCCCCTGATCACCGCTTAACCCTTTTTGGAGACAAACATCATAATAACCCTCTATCTTTTCATTAACTCCTCCTATTGCCTGAATTTCTCCTTTCTGGTTAACCGATCCTGTAACTGCTATGCCTTGATTGATAGGAATGCCCGACAAGCTGGACACTGCTGTATACAATTCTGTTGAAGAGGCACTGTCTCCATCAACTTCGGAATAACTCTGTTCAAAAGTTATACTTATGGTAACATTTAACGGATAATCCTGGGCAAACATTCGTCCTAAAAATCCAGCAATAATCAGAACTCCTTTATCATGGGTTTGACCTGACATATCGGCTTCATGCTCAACATTAATAATACCAGGTTTTCCCATGTAAGATTCGGCTGTAATTCTTGTAGGACGGCCAAAAGCAATATTTCCCATCTGATAGACAGCCAGGGCGTTCACCTGTCCTATTTTTTTGCCTGTCACATCAATCAGAACTGTATTGTCAACAAATCCCTGATGCACTTTTTCTTCATAAAGATTATTGCGGAATCGAAATTCCTGGATAGATTTTTCTACATTTTCTTTTGTTATAATTTTAGAATTTTCTTTTTTGGCCCAATAATCAGCTTCTTTTAAAATTCCCATTACTTGACCGAATCGCAAGGAGAGCCTGGACTGGTCAGCAACCAGCCTGCTTCCATATTCAATTGTTTTTAAAACAGCCTCTTTGTTAAAAGGTAAAAGGTTTTCTGTTTTGCAGGCACTTGAGATAAAGCGGGCATATTGTAACATTACTTCTGAAGTAATCTGAACTTCATTATCAAAATCTGCCCGCACTTTGAATAACTTATTAAATTTTCCATCTAATTGTTGAATCAATCGAAATGTTTCATACCTTCCGAGAAGAATAACTTTGACGTTTAGATCAATGGGCAAAGGCTTCATGGAGTTTACACCGGAAATTCCCTGGTCAGGAGTCTCTTCTATTTGTAGAAGACTGTTTTGTAAAGATGTTTTTAGTTTTTCCCATACCAGAGGGTTTTTCAACAATGGTTCAATCTCCATTATCAGATATCCCTGGTTAGCCTTTAATAGGGACCCTGCCTGAATCATTGTAAAATCTGTAGCAGGAGCTCCCATAATTACATTTTTTTCAATTGTCCCAAACAGGTTGGAAAAATTAGGATTTGGCTCAAAAATAACAGGAGCTCCAGTTTTTTTCCGATGAAATACCAGTACATTTATCTCATAGCGTTTTAATAATGATCTGGTGATTTCTTTAACTTCTTTGTTTTCTCCGGGAGTACCTTTAGCTCCCTGGTTTCCCATAAACAAAATTATATTATCAACGATATTTTCCTGAACAGCCTCAAGGTACTCTTTTACGGCAGGTGCTTTTTTGCTGAAGGTTGTTAAAGTTTTTAGCTGACTTGAAACAATTCCCTGCATTTTTAAAGAGATGAGTTCTTTGATAGCTTCCTGCATTTCAACATCCAACTGGTTAATATCTTTATAGCTATCATTGATTTTTTCCTGGACCTGCTCCATATTTTTTATAAGTGTTTTTTGTTTTTCTTCAGGAAGATCATTGTAAATCTTTTGATCCATGGGCTTATCATTATGTAGCGGTATTGGTTGATATCCTTTTTCAGTCTGTGTAATTCCAATATTGAGAGGATTTGAAAATGCTTCGATTTCTTTTATTGTCTTATTTATTTTGTTTTTATACTTTTCCTGAATTTTTTTATTCTGATTCTGAAAAGTTTCATCTTCAAATGATTGGGGTATTTCTGTTTTTAAAGCGTCTATAAATTTTGTCATATGGTGTTTAAAAAAAAGGGCTGTTCCAGAGGGCAAATCAACAGGTATAGGGCAAAAAGCATCATCAAAATTAAATACAAGGCAAATATCTTTTGGGGTATCTTCTTTTGCAGCATATTTTGTTAAAATATTTTTTACAATTGTAGATTTACCGGTTCCTTCATCTCCGGTTACAAAAAGGTTATAACCCGGGGTCTTCATATTCAAACTAAAATCAATTGCTCCAACAGCACGGGCTTGTCCAATAACACTGTCCAGAGGGGATAATTCTTTTGTGGTATCAAAATTAAAAATATCTGTATCAGGACTTATTGTAAGATCTTCTATACGCACTGCGTTTTTTTGAGGCATATTTTTCTCCTTAATTGTATGCTTGTTTTTATACATCCCGGTTTAAAATTGTTTTAAAAATTATGATTGTCTCTATTAATAAGCTTTAAGCACAAGATTATCGCGATGGATAATCTCATCATAATGTCTGCTGCCAAGGCATGCTTCTATCTGGTATGTTTTCAATCCTTTTATCAGGTCAATATCCAAAGATCTGTAATTTACCAGCCCGACTCCAATGATTTGATCGGCAGATGTTTTAAATGAGACAGCAGAACCCTCTTCAAAATTTCCTTGAACCGCGATCACACCAATGGGAAGCAGGCTTTTCCCATTCTGCCTGACAGCATGAACTGCCCCGTCATCTATAACAATACTGCCTTTTGGAGCAAGGGTATGAGCAATCCAGCATTTCCGGCTGGCCATTTTTTCTTTTTTTGGAACAAAATATGTGCCATGATTTTCACCTGCAAAAAGATGCAGCAGTATATCTGATATGTCACCTCTGGCAACTATCATTGGAATTCCTGCCGAAGTGACTTTCTGGGCTGCCTGGATTTTACTGAGCATTCCTCCGGTGCCAAGAGTTCCTGGAATCTCACTTGCAAACTCTTCTATCTCTTTTTTAAAACTTGTCACCCTTGGAATCAGTTCAGCCTCAGGGTATTGTCTTGGATCTTTATCATACAGCCCGTCAATATCAGTTAGAATAAATAAAAAATCAGCATCCATTAAAAGGGTGATCATGGCGGCAAGATTATCATTATCCCCCAATTTTATCTCTTCAACCATGATGGTATCATTCTCATTGATGATGGGTACAACCTGCCAGTCAATAAGTGTATTCAAGGTATTTCTTGCATTAAGATACCGTTTGCGGTTATTTAAGTCTTCAGCAGTTAAAAGAATCTGGGCAACCTTTTTATCACACCTGGCAAAACTTTTTTCATAGGCATTCATCACACCGCTCTGCCCTATGGCTGAAATTGCCTGGCGTTTTGGTATCTCCTCGGGACGACGTTCCATCTCCATTTTACGAAGCCCTGCAGCCATGGCTCCCGATGATACCAGAATTACTTCAATTCCCTTGTCCATAAGAGTGCAGATCTGTTGAGATATGGATTCAATCACTTCAAGATTTAAAGAGTTTTTTGCTGTGATTACATTGCTGCCTAATTTTACTACAACGCGTCTGGCAGTGATCAACCTCTGTTTTGGCATAAGTTATCTTTATTTAAAATTTATATTTAAAGGTTTATGTATAAATGGTTTGGCTTTTTTGCCACTGTAATCCTTAACCATATGACCGTCACCCATCAATCGCCACTGATAAATCATAAGGCCTTCAAGTCCAACAGGACCCCTTGCATGAATTTTGTTGGTGCTGATACCCACCTCTGCACCAAGGCCGAATCGAAATCCATCGGCAAATCTGCTGCTGCAATTGACAAAAGCATCTGCGGTGTCAACATGATCCATGAAATAGATGGCTCTTTTTTTATCTTTTGTAACAATTACATCTGTATGACCCGATCCATAGCGGTTAATATGTTCCACTGCTTTATCAAGGGAGGAGACAACTTTAATGGATACAATCAAATCAAGATATTCTGTCTGCCAATCTTCTTCAGTGGCTGCTTCAACATCAATTATTGAAATAGTTTTTTCACATCCGTAAATTTTTACTTTTTGATTTTCCAACTCTCTTT
>JBDLIV010000034.1:0-11939 GCA_039714675.1 Thermodesulfobacteriota bacterium | reverse complement strand
AAAAGGATTAACCGTTTTTGGTTAACCCTTTGTTTTTGATGGTACCTGGGACGAGAATTGAACTCGTACAGAGATTATCTCCGAGGGATTTTAAGTCCCAAATTGTAAAAACCTGAATTTTCTACAATTTTAACATGTTGAAATGATTTGGTTATATTTTTTACTTTTGGTTTGTTTAAAAATATTTGTAAATTTTTGATCTTGACGGGCACAATTTAGGCACATCCAAAAATCAAGAACGACTACTACCTTTATCAATTTTAATTTTTTTTAGTTGAAAAAATTAAGGATTATTTGGTGGTGAGATAATAGCATCCGGGTTTCCGGCGTGAAAGGCCGATTTTAAGCGTATTTCACCTTATTTTAATGCCGTTTCGAGCCGTTTAAATCCGACTTTGAGACTTAAAAGCCGTCTAAAAAGCCGTCTGATTTTGAAGAAGATTTGATTGCTTTTTATCTTGGATTTTCAATATTGGCTAATGTTCATTTATCACTAACCTAAATTTTTGTTTATCCATAATCCATAAAGATGTTTGCTATCGCTCATATCAACCTCACTTTGAAAATTTTTTATCCATGATTTCCATTAATTTTTATTCTTTTGGCAATGTGGCTGCAAAATTTTCTGCCGGTTTACGATAGATTATATATCAAACCATAATTGAAAATCTTGTGACTTGAAACTGTTTCTAAAAATGTTTCTGATGCACGGCTTATAAACGAACCTTTAAAAAGATAATAATCTAGACAGAGGTTAAATTCCAAGAAATTAATATGCTTCAGCAATCCTGATGATATATCTTTTTTAACTGCAATTTCAGGCAGAAGCGTAATGCCATAACCTTCTTCTACCATTCTTTTAGCGGCTTCAAGGTTATGCAGTTCTATAAATTTGTCAGGAGATTCTTTTCCGGTATGTTTTTTAAAGAGTTCTTTTATAAGCATTCTTGTTTGTGATCCCTTTTCACGAAAAACAAAGGGACTGTTCAAAAAATCTGTTAAAGAAGGATTATGTTGCTTTAAAATCGGATTATCCGGTGATGTAACCATTAAAAATTTTTCCCTGTGCGCAATGGAATGTTCTCTTTCCATAGCCCCGGAAAGCCGGCCCGCAAAACCAAAATCTATCTTTCCTTTTTGGAGCAATGTATGAATCACTTTCGAGTTACCAACTCTCAGGTTAATTTCTATGCCGGAATATTTTTTACTGAAATTTCCTATTACCCTTGGTAAAAAATAAGTCCCGATCACTGTTGTAGCCCCTATTGAAATCTTACCTTTCTCCAATGAATTAAGTTGATGGGCAACTGTTTCGATTTCATTATAAATATCGAAGAATGATTGGACATAAGACAGCATAATTTCGCCTTCTTTTGTCAGTCGGATCTTCTTCTCTGTCCTGTCAAATAAAACAACCTGGAGTGAGGTCTCCAAAGATTTGACCTGCTGACTTACAGCAGGCTGCGTGAGGAACAATTTTTCTGCCGCAAGAGTAAAAGTGCCGTTATGGGCGACTTGCTGAAATGCTTTCAATTGATCTATGTTCATAACAGATTCTTATTAAACCTATCAAAATATATACGCGCCAACATTATATCATTCATCATATTTATTCAAGCATTATAATTCCCCTGAATATTCCGCCAGTTTTTTAAAAATAGTCTGCCTCACAATACCTTCCAGGGTATTGTGAGGCAGACAAGAATATAAATAATTGATTATGAGAAATTGTTTTCAGAGATCAGCCAAGATCAGGCATTAAAAACAATATAATTATCTGAAAAAAAAGACAAGCATGGGCTGGAGTTTTTTCCTAGATATCCCAAGGTTCCCCTGGCTGTAACAGGATATTTTACCTGCTGTACAGGCTTCCTGATTTGAAATTTCCAGTTCATTGAGTTCAAGTCCCTGTTGATGCAGATAATTTACAAGCTCATCATGCACGCCTGCATTTTTGACAAAAATCACAAGGTCCCTGTTGAATCCGGGGTTTGTATATGCATTCATGGCAAGCAGGATATCAAGCCCCCTTGTATCGGCATAGGCAGAAAATCCCTGGCAAAGCGTGTTATCTTTTTCCGCCCATTGGGTTACTGGTAGCAGCGCTGAAGCGATGCCACAGGAAGTATTGCCAAAATTCCACTCTTTATAATCTTTTCGTAAAAGATCAGTGGTATCCAAATCTGAAACATTAAATTTTTCACGCTGGACATTTTCAAAATATTTATCCTGTCCAATTGAACATTTTTTCAAAAGTTCACCGGCAACCTTATCGTCTTTGGGAGTAACTCTGCCTGCTTCAGGGTCAAGATTTACCGTATCCAGCAGTATTGTTCCGGCCAGCAGCATGGCGATATCATCATTAATAATGTCACTGTTATCATTCAACAATTCGTCACCAACCAGTGTAGTTGTAGAACCAACCATTTCAATTATTTTTTTGGATGCCTGGGGATAGAGTTTTTCATCCCTGTGATGGTCTAATATTTCAACAACCTTATTCCCGTAAGTTTCCAGCGATACAGCAAGTTTGTTATGGTCAACCAGGACAAGCTGAGCATCCCCTGCCATAAGTCCGGCAAAGTTTATCTCGTCAAAAAATATTACATCATCCAGGTTAATACATCCCTTTTCAAAAACATATACAGCTTCTGTGCGAAGTTTGAAATCCTCACGGGGAATAGGCATAACTGGGATTATACTCAGATTGTCATTGCTGTTTTTCGATGCAAGATAGTAGGCGTAAACAATGGAAGAGGCCATGGAGTCAAGGTCTGCGGCCTCGTTTCCAATAACCAGTTTTTTTGCTTTTTTTGAGACCACCTGTTCGCGGCAGGCAGCCAAATATGTATGTAATGATGAAAAACTCATAATAATTCCTTATATATTAATTATATTAAAAAAATCCAAAAACACCATTGGGTGTATAGCCCAGTACCCGGTAATAAGTCTCTCCCATGATAATGACCACAAGCCAGGCAATGGTCAGCATGGTAAATCCGAATTTAAAAGTATCAGTAAGGCTGTATTGATCTGTTGCATAAAGCAGCAGAGCAGGTTTTGAGTTAAAAGGCAGGACATAGACATGCTCAATAAGCATGGCCACCGGCAATGCCAGGCTTAGGGGATCAAATCCGAACCGGTTGGCAATGCCAATGGCAATAGGAACAAAGAGCATTGTACGCATGGTTTTGGACTGAAAAACCAAGGCTGAATAAAGCATGCCGCCGGTTAGCAGCACATAGAAAATCCAGAAGGGAGTATCTGCTGCCAGGCCCATGGCCTCAACAGCTGCATTGACCGACAGGGACGGCAGGTCAGTCATTTTGAAACCTGCTCCCAGGGTATACGCTCCAGCTGAAAACATGAGAAGATGCCACGGAATATCCACATCATCCCATTCTACAACCCCTACCTTGGGGAACAGGGCAATGATTGCCCCGACAAAGGCTACAGCCGTCGGACTGATGCCATGATATTTATCTGTGGCCCACAAGGCAAGAATGGTACAAAAGAGCAGCACAGACTTTATTTCCTGGAGGGTTATACCCCCCATCTTATCCAGCTCTTTTTGAAGAGAAACCAGTCCGCCTTTTACTTGAGGAAGGCGCTCTTCTGGACTAAGGGGGAAAAAGATGCGAGTGCCCACAAACCAGCCTACAAACAACATGGAAAAAGAGACGGGAAATGCAACGATGAGCCAGTCCTGGAAAAAAATATCAGCACCGATGGAACCGGCAATAATGGCTGCTGCCAGCAGGTTGGCACCGGAACCGGTGACATAGCAGCCTGCTGACAGGTTAATACACAGCAGGTTCTGCAGCACAATATTACGCCCGAAATTATTGCGGGTACCGTTGCCCGTCGCACCGTACACTGCTGCCACCACCATGAAGATGGGCAGCAGGATAGCAGCCTTGGCCGTGGTGGCGGAGATAAATGCGGACATTATCACATTGATAATGATAAAACTTAAAAAAATTGTCGAGGCATTTTTGCCGAATTTAAGGATAAACATTATAGCCAGACGTTTTGCCACTCCGGTCTTGACCAGCATAGAGGCCAGGGTAAAGGAGAGAATATTCAGCCACATGATCTTGTGACCAAGTTGGGCATAGGCTTCCTTCTCCGGCAGCACGCCGGTGAGTACCATGGTAATAATGAGAATGAGCGAAGTAAGATAATTGGGAATTGCTTCAGTAATCCACAGGATAACAGCGGCAATAAAAATACCCATCATGGCAACATTAACCCGGGAAAACTCTGCCGCCCCTATGGTATCATAAAAAACTCTGGCTTTTTTACTCAGGGTGGCTGGGTCAATATTCTGTAAAAAGGGAATATCCAAAACAAATAATATGGCAAGAAAAGCAATGACCGCCAAGGGAAACCCAATACTGGCCAAAATTTTTTCAAACTTGGATTTTACCCTTACAGGCAAGTGTTCCATCCGGTAGTTTTTCATATCAAAGGGATCACGCTGCAAATTATTGGTACTGTTCTGCTCATCGACGTCGTTCACAAAGCCTTCAGATTTTACATAGGTCATGGTAATTCCTTATATATAATTGATAAAAACTTAAGTGTAATTATAGCACATAGCCAGCTGAATCATGATTTTTATACTCAACCCAAGGCACGGTCAACGGGGGACGCCATGTTTTTTTGTCAAGCTATAATGGGCAAGTAAGGTATGATAGATGATATATAAAGTCAAATTATATAATCTAATAGGTTTAATAAAAATATATTATAAACATAACTTAGAAAAGCCCCAAACCAGTGCAGGGCAATTCCAGAATTACCATTGCCAAACGCCTGCGCCTGATATGCATGGAAAAGAAAAAAACTGCACCTGGAATTTTACAATTTCCCGTGGCGTGAAAAGGCTGTTGCTCGACTCAAACAGCCTGTTTAAGTAGTCTGCTGATGTTCATAATTTTTTTTTATAGGTACCATTAAAATATATAATTTGATCTTATGTGCTATTTATACTAATCAAGCCTATGCAAAACTTAAGTTATTTGCAAGAAATTATTGTGATTTAAACACAAACAAAAGGAAAGGAAGGATTTAGATGAAAAAATTAGTAGTTTTATTTGCAGCCTTCATGCTGATCTCCGTCAGTCTGCCCCTAGCAGCCCAGGCCGGAGCTCCTACCAATGACGAGTTGCACAAAATGATTATTGAGTTGGGCAAAAAGCTCCAAACCGCCCAGGAAGAGGCTGACACAGCCAAAAAAGAGCTTGAAGAAATAAAAGGTGCTGGCGACTATGACACAGACAAGGCTCTTGGCGACAAAAAGGTGCCACTGAATGCATCTCAGGAAAAAAGTTATCTTAAACTAAAGTCTGCCGACGGCAACTTTGAATACAAAATCGACGGAAGAATAATGCTGGATACCGGTTTTCTAGACAACAGTCAAGACGCGAATTCATTATACGCCAACACTGAATTCCGCCGCCTGCGCCTTGCAATTAAAACCAAAATGTACAAGGACTGGGCAGGTGAGTTTGATGTTGATTTTGCCGATGAAGAACTTGATGTAAAAGACATGTGGGTTTCCTATAACGGATTACCAAATACTATCATCAAACTGGGTAACCATAAGCCGAATTTCTGCATGGACGAAGTAACTACCTCTCGCTGGGTTACTTTCATGGAAAGGTCCATGGTTTCCGATGCATTTTCACCAGGCCGTCGTATTGGACTTAGCGGCACAAATTGGGGCAAATATTATTTTGCAGGCCTCTCCGTTTTTGGTGACGAATTGGATGAAGATAAGGAGTATGGTTCAGAAACAAATCAGTCAGAACCTTATAGCTTTTCAACCCGTTTAGTTGGACGTCCTTATGTGACCGATGACAACAGTAGTGTTTTTCATGTAGGGCTTAATTATATGAACCGCAAACTGGCAAAAAGCGAACAGGCAGAGGATGACGAGTTCCGCTATAAAGTTAGACCGGAAGCACACTTTGTTGATTACAAAATGCTTGAGGGTGCCAAGCTGGATGCAGTTGAAGATGTTATAACCTACGGACTTGAGCTTGCCGGCAAGTGGAACAAATTTTCCTTTCAGGGAGAATACATGATTAGTGAACTTAAACGGTATGCCGGTAATGACGATGCAGAGTTTGACGGCTGGTATGTCATGGCTTCTTATTTTCTTACAAATGACCAACGTCCATACAACCTTGACGATGCAGAATTCGGCGGCATTGTGCCTACTGGAAAATGGGGTGCCTGGGAAGTTGCTGCACGTTACTCCAATCTTGACCTGAACGACAGCACTGTATATGGCAATGATGTTGATGATAACGGCGGTTCTGCTGATGCCTTCACCTTAGCGCTAAACTGGTACATTAACAACAATTTCATGATTAAAGCCAACTATATTAATGTGGATTATGACGAGTCTGCCAACATGGGAGGCGACCTTGCTGGCGATGATGATCTTGATATCTTTGGAGTCAGGTTCCAGTATCTTTTTTAATTCAGGAACCCTGATACATTTCATATAATGTAGAAGATTAAAAAACAACCGATAGGGCGATGCTTTGCCTCATCGGTTGTTTTTTATTTTGACAGGGTTTCAAATGGCTTTGGCAGGCTGCTCTAAAGCATTTTGTTAAAAATATCATTTTTGAGACAGGCACAAAACACATGCATAAATGATTTGTTAAAATACTTTTAATTGATCTATATATAATGAATTTTTATTCTTTTTATTAAAATATATAATTTGACATTATATGTCATTTGTCATATTTTACCCCCTATTATAGTGGCGAGTAAAAATTCAGAAATTATAAATCTAAGCATTAAGTTAAAAACACGAGATAAAGGAAATTTTATTATGACTGACGTTTACGCAGAAAATATATCCATTTCAGCAGAGGATGCAGAAAAAATAGTTCCCCGCGCAGAATTCAGGGTATTTGGCCAGGGAATTCTTGATATTGTAAAACCTGCCATGTGGAATGCACAGGCAAAATTGTTCAAGATCCGCACAAGCGGCGAGACCTATTTTCTTTCAAAACTGACCAATGAAGCCAATGTCAAAGTCAGGGACGGTCTTCTTGATATCAAAACCAAGGTTGGAGAGACACCTGACGGGTACGAAATTTTCCAGCCAAAAGGGAAATTCCAATTTCCGGTTGAAAAAGATGCTGTTGCCGAAATTCTCAAAAACATGATGGTGGAAGTAAGCCTTGATCAGGATACTTATACCCTGGATGACTTTATTGCCCTTGTAAATGAGCATCCTGACCTTGCTGCAGTTGATATTCAAAAGAAACGGTATGGATTTTCCGTTGACGGCATTATTTGCGAATATGGTGAAATATGTTTCAACGGTGCTATGCTTGAAACTGCCTGCTGTGAAAGTGAAGATTACGAAGGTATGAAAAAGGCGATTACCGCACTTGAAATTTCAAAACTTGAAAATACAAACTATCTTAAAGCGGCAAAACGCGTCATTGGTATGTAATGTTATTGTGTTAGGGGCTTTATAGCCCCTTAGCATAAATTCCCGGAATTGTTTTTTATCAGGAAAGGCATCATATCTTTTAATTATAAAATAAATTAGAGCAGTTCTATACATAGAGTCAACAGCAGTTAAAAAATATTCAGGAAATGGAAACCCCATGCGCAACAATTTTTCCATGCTTACTTCAGATTTTTTCGGCGGTTTATCCGGTGCTGTTGCAGTATTACCTCAAACCATTGGCTTGAGTGTCCTCCTTTTTACTTCTTTCGGCCTGGATGCCTCGGCAGGAGCCATGGCCGGTCTGATCGGTGCGGTTGTTCTGCTGTTTTCATCCGGTCTTGCCGGAGCAACAATAGGAATGATTAGTGCGCCAAACGGCCCTGTTACAATCCTTCTTTCAGGCCTGGTTATCAAACTTGCCCCTGAATATTCCCCCCATGAAATACTGGTTATTTTAAGTACGGTTCTTTTTTTTACAGGCATTTTCCAGATAGTATTCGGGATGCTAAAAGGTGGAGAAATTATAAAGCTTATACCATATCCGGTTATGGCGAGCATGATAACTGCAATTGGTATTTTGATGATAAAGTCACAGGCCGATCAGATTATTCCCTCACAATCCATTGACAGCTGGTATAGATATATTCCTTTTATTGTTGCCAGTGTTACTATTGCCACAATTTTTATTTTTAAAAAACTGTCTCCTCGACTGCCTTCAATCCTGATGGGTTTGCTGTCAGGAATAATTGCATATTCTATTCTTACATTTTCAATAACAAACCCGGATCCGAAATGGGTAATAGGGAACCTCCCTGCTATCGACTATGGAGACATTCTTCATAGGTTTGACAGCATACATGTTTCAACACTTCCATGGCAATTGATACTTGCATCTGCCCTGGCATTGGCAGTACTTGTTATGACTGACTGTTTATTAACAGCCCTGGTTGCGGATACCCAGACTGCCCTGCGGCACAATGCAAAAAAAGAGCTTGTGGCCCAGGGGGTTGCTCAAATGATAATTGGTGTTGTAGGCGGAGTTGGAGGGGGAGGCACAAAGGGTTCAACCCTTGCAAACACCATGGCCGGAGGAAGGCGCTGGAGTCCTGTTTTCGCAGCGCTGGCAATTCTTTTAATGACTTTGTTTGGTAGAGGGATTGGCACTTTCCTGCCACTTTCCGCTCTTTCCGGAGTTATTATTTATATTGGCCTTAACATGATCAATATCAATATAATCCTTTGGCTCAAAGGCAGATATACAAGAATTGACGCAGTCAATGCGCTTATGGTGATTGCGGCAACGCTTGTGTTTGATGTAACTAAAGCGGTTGCCCTGGGAATGATTTTTGCAATAATAACCTTTATCCGCAATGGAATAAAAAGATCTCTCATAAGACGTGAGACAAATATCACCGAGTACCCTTCCCCACGCAAACGAAGTGAAAAACACAGAAAGATTCTGGCTGAATATGGAGATAAGGCCCTGTTAATTGAACTGCGGGGAGATTTGTATTTTGCAACAACTGATCAATTGTACCGCAGAATAATGGAGAGGATTGAAGACAGGTTGGTAATTATTATGCACTTCAGAAGGGTGCTTTCCATAGATATGAGCGGGATGGTGATACTCATGCAGCTGGTGGAAATTGCAAATAAAAACGGAACCGAAATTGTTTTTACGCATCTGCATAAACGGCTGGGATTTGGGAGAAAAATGAAGAGAGCTTTTTCCTTAATAGAAAGCAAAAAAACAAATATTACAAAAATTTTCCACTCAACTGCGCGCTCCCTGGAATATGCAGAAGATATAATTTTAAAAAATGAATACAAAAACAAAGAATATCGTGTTTCATCTCCTGTCGATTTTGAAAACAACGACCTGTGCAAAGGAATTGATAAAGATGGAATTGATTTGTTAAAGAAAATTTCAATGAAAAAAGATTATGAAACCAAAGAAGTGATTCTTGCTGAAGGAAAGAAAAACAGTTCTCTTTACCTTGTTACAAAAGGTTTTGTTGAACAGAGGCTCTATAATGGTCCTACATCGTATAAGGTTCTTGCAAAATTTTCCCCTGGTACCTATTTCGGGGAATTAGCTTTTTTTAACCTGGGACCGGTATCAACGAGGTTTGTGGCACTTGGGGACACAACTTTGCATAAGATCATAAAAAGTGATATTGAACAGGAATCCGGTAAAATGGAAAATAATTTTTTTGCTGATTTTCTGTTTGCAATCGGGAGGAATCTTTCAAAAGAATCAAATAGGCTTATATCAGAAATTCAGCGTCTCGAGGCGTTGTAGGTAAAAACTATTGGAAGGACAGCTTAACCATGGGCAGCATATTAAAAAAAAACTTTAGAATTGAAAAACAGATTGATGATTTTCTGAATCAAATCAGTGAAGCCGGACTGCTGTTTCAATCTGGTGTGGATATCTATCTTAGGGGCAAAAAGGATGCATTCTTAAAAAAAATAGATGAAATCTCAGGAGTGGAACACCGGGGTGATGCCTTGCGACGCTCCATCGAAGAGCAATTATATCTAAAAACCTTGATCCCGGAATCAAGAGGTGATGTCCTTGATCTTCTTGAAAATATGGATGCCCTTCTGGACAGGTTCAAGGGAGCGATCTGGCGATTTGAAATAGAACGCATTGAAATTGATCCTGAATTTCACGATGAATTTAAAGAACTTGTCCATAATGTTGTGGAGGCTTCAGAGGCAATAGTCCGTTCGGCAAGAGCTTTTTTCAAAAATATCACAGCAGTTGCTGACCATATGCATAAGGTATCTTTTTGGGAAACAGAAGCTGATAAGGTTTCCACAATGCTTCAAAGAAAAATATTCAGAAAAAAAGAAATGCGGTTAAGCCACCGGATGCAGCTCAGGGATTTTGTAAGGCATGTGGACAAGATTGCAGACAGGGCAGAAGATGTGGCTGACAAATTAAGTATTTTTGTTATCAAACGTTCTCTTTAGGAAACCATCATGTTTGCATTTTTTCTTTCCAGTGGTCTTTTTTTAGGGTGGTCTCTCGGGGCCAATGATGCCTCCAATGTTTTCGGTACTGCTGTTGGTTCCAAGATGATAAAATTCCGGACAGCCGCCATATATTGTAGCCTGTTTATCATTCTTGGAGCGGTAATTTCAGGAGCCGGGGCGTCCCATACACTGGGAAAATTAGGTTCCGTGAATGCTCTGGCAGGAGCTTTTGTGGTAGCATTTTCAGCAGCCATAAGCGTATATCTTATGACCTTGGGCAAATTCCCTGTTTCAACTTCCCAGGCCATTGTCGGGGCAATAATAGGATGGAATTTTTTTACAGGGGCTTTAACTGACATCAATTCCCTGACTAAAATTGTATCAACCTGGATATTATGCCCGATACTTTCTGCAGCAATTGCTGTTTTTTTCTACAAGCTGGTTGTTTTTATAATTTCAAGCTTCAAATTCCACATGTTCAAGCTTGATCGCTACACCCGCAACGGCCTGCTTATCGCCGGTATATTCGGCTCATATTCCCTGGGTGCCAATAATATCGCTAATGTCATGGGAGTATTCGTTCCAGTTTCTCCATTTTCAGATATTTCCTTTTTTGAATTGTTTACACTTTCAGCAGCACAGCAATTATTTCTGCTTGGCGGACTTGCCATTGCTGTCGGGGTTTTTACATACTCAAAAAGGGTGATGATGACAGTGGGTTCGGGAATAATGGAATTGTCACCCGTGGCAGCACTTGTTGCGGTCTGGTCCCACTCTATTGTTCTGTTTCTTTTTTCATCGCAAGGGCTTGAAACTTTTTTAAAATCTCATGGACTGCCTACAATTCCATTGGTTCCGGTGTCCAGCTCACAAGCTATTGTAGGTGCTGTTATCGGAATGGGTCTTTTAAAGGGAGGCAGGGGCATCAAATGGTCAACAGTAGGGGGTATCGCAAGCGGCTGGGTCACTACACCAATTATTGCGGCAGTCGTAAGTTTTATCTGCCTTTTTTTTATGCAAAACGTTTTTATGCAGGAAACATACAAACCTGTTCAATATCAAGTCACTTCGGAAGCAGAATTAAGAATCAAAGCTCACGGAATTCAAACTATTGACCTGAAGCCTCTTTCCGGAAACAAATATTCATCTGCAACCAAAATCAAAAAAGCTTTATCTGAAAATCTTGAGCTGACACCGGAAATCCTTGCATTGGTATTGGAATCAGCAGAAATTAATGAGATTGAAATCCTGGATGAAAAAATAGATTCAATTGATAAACAATGGATTACACCGGAACAAATATCTGGAATAACCAAACTTTCAAAGCAGGTATTTAAACATAAATGGCAATTTTCAAAAGCGCTTGAAGCTGTTTCTACTGCATGGCAAATACGTAAGAATGATAAAAAATTTAATAAAGATCTGGAGCAAAAGTTTTCATATCTTTATCATCATTTTAAAAAATAAA
>JBDLIV010000033.1:0-11967 GCA_039714675.1 Thermodesulfobacteriota bacterium | reverse complement strand
CAGGCCCCTTTACAGGCTGGTGCAGTGATCTTGCAAGCTTTGGCATTTATGCTGTATTTGGAATTGTTATGCTGTTGATTTTCAGAAAAATTGCAGACAATTTTCTTTTACCCACAACTGACATTGCAACTGAAATCAAAGAAGACAGAAATGTTGCAGCCCTGATTGTTGTTCAGAGTGCTATTAATGCAATAGCAATAATAATAGCATTTTCCATGTAGTCGCATGTCTAAACAACCCCGGCTCAGCTTTGCATCCATACTGCTGTCTGCCTGCATGTTTGCCAGTGGTGCCTGCGGCATAATACTTGAATATATACAGGCAAGTCTTGCCTCCATGATCCTTGGCAACTCTTTTGAACAGTGGGCAATGGTGATAGGGCTGATGCTGTTCTGGATGGGATTCGGCAGCCTGATACAGGCGCAGATTCCCAAAAAATTTCTTATTTATGCATTTATCTTTGTTGAAATACTGCTTGCACTTATCGGAGGATTCTCACCCACCCTGACATATATCTCCTATGGTTACACTGCCCATTACATCCTTGTTCTCTATTTCTTTGTCAGTTTCATCGGAATTATGATCGGACTTGAGATTCCCGTGATTATCAGAATAAATAATGATTTTTCCAAAGAGCTGTCCACCAATCTCGGAAATATTCTAAGTGCTGATTATATTGGCAGTCTTGTTGGATCACTCATTTATGTATTTATCCTTTTAAGATTCACACCCATCACAGAAGCAGCTTTTCTAACAGCTGGAATCAATTTTTCCCTGGCTTTTATAACTTTTATATATTTTACTAAAACCGGATTGATAAAAAAGAGCTTTTTCATACCTGCCATCATGGTGGTCACCTTTTGCGCTGTTTTTTATGGATATCTCAATAACCGTCAGTGGAATATCAAGATTGAGCAGCCCCTGTATGATGATCCAATAATCCTAAGCAAGACAACCCAATACCAGCATATTGCCATTACCCATTATAAACCCTTTAACGAGGTGAGGCTCTTTTTAAACGGTAATCTCCAGTTCTGCAGTCTTGATGAGCAGCGGTACCATGAGCCCATGGTACATCCTGTCATGAACCTTGTTCCCGTAAAAGCAAAAGTCCTTATTCTTGGAGGCGGGGATGGATGTGTTTTAAGGGAAGTCTTGAAATATAAAGAGGTAAAAGAAATTCTTCTTGTGGATCTTGATCCTGCAATGACAAAGCTTGCAAAAACCCATCCAATATTAAAAGAGATCAACAGTGATGCCTTTAAAGACAGCCGCATTGTGACCATTACAGAAAAAGGCATTACTCCAGGGATCAACAGACAACTCTATATTGAAACCCGTAATAAAAACAGCCGGACAAAAGAGTTTAGCACCCAAAAACTTGCCAGTGTAAAGGTCATGAATGTTGATGCAGATAAATTCTTAGGTCATGTTCCAGGTTTCTGGGATGTCATCATTATTGACATGCCTGATCCTTCCACTCCTGAACTTACCAAACTCTATTCCAAATCATTTTATAAAAAAGTAAAACAGCATCTGTCACAGCACGGCATGGTGGTTGTCCAGGCAACAAGTCCCTATCTTGCAAAAGAGAGCTTTCTTTGCATTGGAAGAACCATTGAAAGTGCTGAATTTTCCACTCTGCCTTTCCATGAAAATGTACCAAGTTTTGGAGACTGGGGATGGTATCTTGCATGGCACTCCGATATAAAAAGAGAAAAAATATTTGAGAAAATTGAAAACCTGACCATAAAAGTACCAACAAGATTCATAACTGCCTCAGGATTCAAAAGTGAACTTATTTTTGGCAAAAATGAACTTGAAACAGAGAATCAGCAGATAAACACAATTCTTCACCCTGTACTTCTAAGCATTTACAATCATGAATCCTGGCTGCTTGAATAACCGCCAACATATAAAAATCACAGCTGCGGTTCTATTTTTAAAACAGAATATGCCGGCTCTTCATAGGGATGAGCATTTACAAGAGCTGCAACAGCGGTTTTAATAAGTTCATCTTTTACAACCATTTCAACCCTGTATTCATCCACCTTTTCCAGCTTATCCACATTGCCGATAAAAGGGCTGCTGCTCTTTAACGGCCTGAACTGCCCTTTGCCCTCTATCTGCCAGCAGCATTTATCATAATTTTTATATTTACCTGCCCCTGCCTTAAAAAGAGCATCTTTCACCTCTTCAAGATAAGTTGCCGGCACATAAAATATTAACTGGTACATTTTATTTAAAACCTCCATAAATTAATAACCAGTTCTATACCTGACCCTGTAAGCTCTGGTTGAATCCACAGTATAAACAGCAAGAGCTGTCCAGATAAAAACAAATGCAATAAGCTGATGCACAGACAGAGGTTCTCCATAAGCAAACACAGCAAGAATAAACATCATACTTGGACCAATATACTGCAAAAAACCAACTGTGGCCAGCTGCAGTCTTCTGACACCAATATTAAACAGTAAAAGGGGCAGCGCTGTAACAAGTGCAGTACAGATTAAAAAAATATCTGTGATATGGTCTGCATGAAGAAAAACAGCACTGCCGGTTTTTTCCAGCAATGCAAGATAGACAAGACCTGGAATTGTTAAGATAAGGGTTTCAACGGCAAGACCCACTGCAGAATTCAAATTGAGCTTTTTTCTTATCAAACCATATAATCCAAAGGTTACAGCAAGTATAATAGCAATATATGGAAATGACCCGTATTGGTAAGTAAGATATAAAACCCCGGCTGCTGCAATGATCACTGCCACTATCTGAAACTTTCTTAATCGCTCCTGTAAAAAGAGAAAGCCGAACAGTACATTCACAAGGGGATTGATATAATAGCCAAGACTTGCCTGAAGTATCATATCATTGTTTACAGCCCATATAAAAAGAAACCAGTTGGATGCCACAAGCAGTGTGGTAACAAAAAGCCACTTGAGTGTTTTAAAGGATTTAAATGTATTAATAAATATTTTCCACTGCCCCTGAAAAAAAATAATGGGCAGAAGAAAGACAAAAGACCAGACAATCCTGTGGGTTATTGTTTCAAGGGCAGGTACATGGGAAAGAGCTTTCCAGTATATGGGAACAAGTCCCCATATGAGAAAAGCTGACCCCCCAGCCAAAAGACCTGACAATGATTCATTTTTTATATTTTTCTGCAAAATTCAACCCCAATTTTTCAATGCTGCGGGGCATACTATATTAAATTTAGAATTTTGGGAACTATAATTTTTTTATATTTCTTGACAAAAAACATTTACCTATCCTATAGAATCATATCTGCTTTAGTAATGATACGGGGTAGCGTCAACTCCATCGACAAGGAGTGAGACAATTCACGACGGACAACATATGACAACACTACAAGACACAGTACTCACTCTGGCAGGAATAATCCATGTTAAACAGTTTTAGCGATATACTTAATTATCAGATTTTTTTTATTATTGGCGAAATTCTGGTAGTTTTTACCCTGTTGCACATGCTATACCAGCGCCGTACACCAACCAGTATAATTTCATGGCTGCTGTTATTTGTTATTATTCCCTATTTTTCTGTTATACTCTACTTTTTCATTGGAGTCCGAAAACGTCCGGATAAAAAATCAAAATCATTTTTAAACCTGAAATCAGAACATAAAAGCAACTATAAAGTACATCCTGTTGATGGGATTCTGCGTGCCAACGGAATTGGTGGAATATCCCATTTCAACCATTTCAAACTCATTTCCGACAGTGTTAAAGCTTTTGATATGTTATTGCAGGCCATACAAAGTGCCAGGAAAAGCATATGTTTTAGTACCTATGTCTTTAAAAACGATCCGGCCACAAAAATTTTAATTAATGCCTTGACTGAAAGAGCCAAAAATGGGGTTAATATTCGGATATTGATTGATTCATTAGGTTCATGGCCTGTTTATTTTAACAGAAGTTCATTTAATAAGCTTCAAAAAGCAGGTGGTGAAATCTGTTTTTTTATGCCTTTGCTCAGACTGCCCTATAGAAACCATATCAATCTTAGAAACCATCGCAAAATTTATATCTTTGATAATAAGCAGATGTTCAGTGGAGGAATGAATCTTGCCGAAGAGTATCTCGGTCCTGAAAAATCCCAAAATCAGTGGCAGGATCTATTATTTGAGTGCAAAGGAGAAGCTGTCTATCAATATGCACAGATATTTGAAGCTGACTGGGCTTATGCTGCAGGAACCAGAAAAATTCAGACCCGGCCTTCCCAAAACACAAAACCAGGCAGTATTGATATGCAGGTAGTGCCTTCAGGCCCTGATATTAAGGGAGATGCCCTGCTCGAAGCTATTTTAAGTGCCATATACAATGTTAAAAAGCGAATCTGGATTGTAACACCCTATTTTCTGCCGGATGACAGCATGATCCAGGCCTTGAGCATTGCCAGACATAAAGGCATTGAAGTTAAACTTATAACACCAAAAAAATCAAACCATCTTCTGGCAGATCTTGTTCGCAGCTCCTATATGCGGGAACTGCAGGAGAATGATATTGAGCTTGTGCTGTATAAAGGAGGCATGCTCCATGCAAAGGCAATATTGTGTGACCATGAAGCCGCAATGATAGGCTCTGTAAATATTGACAACCGCTCTTTGCTTCTTAATTATGAAGTTGTCAGCATTGTCTATTCAAAGCAGATCATTGATGATGTGGAAAAATGGATGCAGTCAATTATCAATAACAGTGACAGACATATGGCAGATGCCGCAGGATTAAGACGGATCAGTGAAAATCTTTTGCGGGTACTGGCACCACAATTATAGAAAATTTATGTTTAAAGCTAAAAAATCCCCTTCAAATTTATTGCACCAGAATGTTTTTTTACCCAAAACATTTTCCCTGCTTGTCTGGAATATCCATAAGGAAAATAATAAAAAAAATTTTAATGACACTCTTAAAAAGCTCAACCAGGAACATCCCAGTAATATATGGATGTTTCAGGAGTATCAACTGAAAAAAAAAGATGTTAAAAGTCTTGAGCGTTCCTATGCAATGTCCTGTAATATGGAGACATTCAAATATTATTACGGAGTTTTCACAGCTTCGGATATGTGCTTTGACAAAGTTCATCTGCATCTGACAGATATGCGTGAACTGCATTTTATTTCACATAAAAGCACTCTTATAACAGAGCATATTACAACAGATGGTATAAGCCTGACACTTGTTAATATCCATGCTGTTAATTTTGTAAGTGCAAGGGCTTTTGATGCTGAGCTGCAAAATCTTTACAATATGCTTTTATATATTAAAGGGGCATTGATTTTAACAGGTGATTTCAATAACTGGTCAAAAAATCGGGTAAAAAGTATGAAGATGTTTCAGGAAAAACTAAGGCTGCAAAAAGCAGTACCAGAATCAGATCATCACATAAAATGTGTCTTTAACAAACCTTTGGATCATCTTTTTTACAAGGGGCTGAGTTTGCAGAAAGCTGCTGCCATTGATACATGTAATATCTCTGATCACAACCCTATTTATGCAA
This sequence comes from Thermodesulfobacteriota bacterium, assembly GCA_039714675.1. GTDB lineage: Bacteria > Desulfobacterota > Desulfobacteria > Desulfobacterales > Desulfobacteraceae > Desulfobacula. The sequence continues at coordinate 6,450 of JBDLIV010000033.1, read as the reverse complement.
AATTTTCCATTGATCCTGCTGATTGAAAAACAAAAATGCCCATAAAGCCTGATTAGGCTTTATGGGCAGCAAAACAACTCTATGAATGTTTCCAAACCACAGGCTATTTAAACTGTAGATTAATACCGCAATATACCTGCCATTCAGGGAAGCCAGCTCCATCATCGGCCAGTGAATATTGAGGTTCGACAAAAAGATTAATGACTGTTTTATCCTTCATAATAACTTTCCCCATGCCTAAGCCAACGGGGATGGTGTAGTTGTCATTTTCAAAATCGTAAACCCATACGGCAGCACTGCGCAGATACCACCCTGAACCGAGTTGATACATGGCAAAGGGTTGTAACGCGCCCATGTTTACATCAGCCCGATCATCCTCTCCTGCAAAACTGCCCTGCCAGGTGAGCAGGTATCCCCATTGGAACCTGGGTGAACTGGCATTAAAAAGGACATTGGCGAGTCCCGCAGACCACTTTTCACTGCCAAGATCATTGTCTGTGGCTGTGGGTACGGTGAGTTGTGGCCCTATACCAAAACTAACTGCTGGATTACCGATATCAATCAGATAGGCTGCAAAAATATTGAAATCGCCAATACCTGAGTCCTTGTCGCCATCTGGAGGTGTGGGAAAAGTGTTGAATGGCAGTGATGCACGCATGAGCCAGTTGGTAGAGCCGATAGTAAGGGGTCTTGCATAGCGCAGCCAGAACTGGTTGGCATCTTCATCAGATTCGGTTAGTTCTCCAATATAGTAATTTTGAATATTAAAGGCGGTCATATCTGCCAGGGGGTTGTTGGCCTGGGCAGCATCGCCACTGCTTTCTGCCATTACGATGCCGCTTGTCATAATAACAGCCAGCAGCATGATGATGATTACTTTCATGTGTTTGAGTGCCATGCCTCTGGTTTCTCCTTAAATTTTATTGTTGGTAAAATTGGTGTTTTGAAACAGCCTGTCAGATGTTTTTCTAGGCTACAGCTTTTCAGTCAAAGCTTTAGCATACTGATGACAGGATTTCAATCCCTCGTCTGTTTTTACATTATCTTCGGTCAGGTTTAATGCTCCAAGATTCAGTACATCCATTTTTAAAACATACTGCATGGTATCAAAAATCATGGGAGCAGCTTCTCCGCTATGTGTGTGAGACCCGAAAGCACCTCCGCATTTTCCTGCCAGATTAGCCTTATCAGCTACAAAAAGAAATTGTTTCATGCCATTGGTCATATCTTTATGATATGTGGGACATCCAAAAAGGAACCCATCAAAACCTGCAAAATCCTCATCCTTTTTCAGTAATGATATTTTTACAGTTTTGGCTTCATTGCCTGACATCCTTACTCCCTCTGCCAGATAATCAGCCATTTTTTCAGTGGTTCCTGTTCTGCTTGCATATGCTATCAATACTTTTTTCATTTTTACCTCTCTTAAAATATTATTAATAATTTATTCACAAATCATCTTAAAAATAGATTGTTTGATTTGTCTTGTTTTAATTTGATTTTCTCTTGGTTTTTTCTTCATTTATTATTTGCATAATACATGCCACAACATGGATTATACTATTCATAATTCAACAATGTCACGGATTTCAGGCTTGAACACACTATTGAAGCATTTGAATGAAAACTCTGTCTGGATGAAATAGTATTCAAATGTGTATCATGATACAATTATGTCTTACCCTTAACAAGCTGAATCACTCAAACAGCTTGCTATACTCTTCATAACCCTCTTTTTTTAAATTTTCTTCAGGTATGAATCTCAGGGATGCAGAGTTAATACAATAGCGCATACCCAATGGCTTTGGACCGTCATCAAAAACATGCCCCAGATGAGAGTCGCCATATCTGCTTCTCACTTCTGTTCTCACCGAGAAGAGAATTTTATCCTTCTTTTCAACAATATTTTCGTTTACAAGGGGTTTAATAAAGCTTGGCCAGCCTGTGCCTGATTCAAATTTATCCTTTGATGAAAAAAGCGGCTCTCCTGTAACAATGTCCACATAAATTCCCTCTTTTTTATTATCCCAGTATTTGTTGGAAAAAGGCCTTTCTGTTCCATTTTTCTGGGTGACACTGTATTGAAGATCAGTAAGTTTCTCTTTTATTGTTTTGTCATCCGGCTTTTCATAGGCTTTTCTTTCCGGTTCATCAGCCCAGACCATTTTAAGAAAACTCTGCCTTCCAGAACCAGCTTTGTACCTTTGATAATGTCCGGGATTCTTTTTGTAATAGTCCTGGTGGTACTCCTCTGCTTTAAAAAACCTGGATGCAGGCAGTATTTTTGTTGCTATGGGTCTGTCAAACCTGCCGGAACTCTCAAGATTTTTTTTGGAAAGCTCTGCAAGAACTCTTTGATCCTCATCATGATAAATTATTGCAGTTGCATACTGGGTACCCCGGTCAGCAAACTGGCCATTGGCATCTGTGGGATCTATCTGGCGCCAGAAGACATCAAGAAGTGTCTCATAGGAAACTTTTTCAGGATCATAGGTCACATGAACAGCTTCAAGATGGCCTGTATCAAAGGAACACACCTGTTCATATGTTGGATTATCTGTTTTGCCCCCGGTGTAACCTGAGACAACATCAATGACACCGTCAATTTTATCAAAAGGATGCTCCATGCACCAGAAACATCCCCCTGCAAAGGTGGCTGTTCTATATCTTGTATCCTTTGCCATCCCAAAGGAGACCATGGAGAAAAAAACTACAGCACCTGTTAAAATCATATTTCGAAACATTGTGTATTCCTCCTTTTGCAAAAAAATATCCTTTTTTAGACTGGATTATTTTTGATTTTTTTAAAATCCTGTTTTACACTCTATTTTTAGCTGTATTATCAAAATCAATGCAAAAACAGGTCCAGAGGAAAATTATATCTTTACTCTATTTCAAAAGCGCGTTCACCGTGAAATGTGTTGTCCAGCCCGGCAAGTTCATCATCCCTGTCAACCCGGATGCCATTGGTAAGCATTTTAGTGATATAGATTACAATAACAGTTGCTGCTGCACTGAAGGCAACGGTGCCTGCAATGCTTAAAAACTGAATCCAGACCTGTCCTGGATTACCGTAAAACAGACCTGCTGCCCCCTGGGTTATGGAAGGAGACGCAAAAAGACCTGTTGCAAGCGCTCCCCAGATACCACAAAGACCATGTATACCAAAGGCATCAAGGGAATCATCATAAGACAATTTATGTTTCAGTACAACAACACCTAAAAATCCTATAATGCCGGAAATTGCTCCGATTATTAGTGATCCTGACAGAGTAACAAATCCTGCTGCAGGTGTGATGGCTACAAGACCTGTAATAACACCTGATGCAAGTCCTAAAAGCGTTGGTTTCCCAATAAATTTCCATTCAACAAACAGCCAGGTAATACCGCCAATGGCTGCTGCTGAATTAGTAACCAGGAATGCAGAAGCTGCGATCCCGTCTGCTGCCAATGCACTGCCGGCATTAAAGCCAAACCATCCAAACCATAAAAGCCCTGCTCCAAGGGAAGTGAACATGACACTGGAAGGAATCATGGGCTCTTTTCCATAACCTCTTCTTTTGCCAAGAAATAAGGCAAGCACAAGCCCTGAAACACCTGCATTGATATGCACAACATTTCCACCGGCAAAATCAAGAGCACCTATATGATGCATCCAGCCTCCGCCCCATGCCCAGTTACAAACCGGCGTATATACAAAGGTAATCCATAAAATTATAAATACAATCCATGAAGAAAATTTCATTCTATCCACCACTGAGCCCAGGATAATGGCAACGGCGATACATGCAAAAGTCATTTGAAAAACCACAAAAATTATGGTGGGGATGGTTCCGGTTAAAGAATGTATATCAATGCCGTTAAGAAACAGGTGTTCTAGACTGCCGATAAAAAATTTTGAGCTCTCACCAAAAGCAAGTGAATATCCCCATCCAATCCAGACAAGACTGGCAAGGCAATAGGCAACCAGTGTCATGGCCATGGTATTTAACAGATTTTTATACCTTGACATGCCGCCATAAAACATTGCCAGGCCTGCCGGAGTCATCATCATTACCAAAGCTGTTGATACAATTACCCATGCTGTATCACCTTTATCAATAGTTCCATCTCCGGCAAAGGTCTGGGCAGCAGTCAACAGTATCACTCCCAGGGGCAGCAGGATTTTCATGAACGACATTTTACACCTCCTTTATTCTTTTTGGTTTTGTAATATTATTCTTTTTCTTAGCAAACCATGTACCAAAGGTAGGAATAAAATAGAATTATCCACACAACTAATTGATAATACAATATAAATTAAATATTAACGCTGATTATCTTCCATTATTTATTGGTATTATATTTCAAAATTGTAATTTTTATATGCCATATAAATTACAAAAATGTTAAAAAACTTATATTGAATTAATTTTTTGATAAATTATCTTAGATGTCTGATTTAAACAGCTCTTTTGCACAGTAAAAATTACATTTTTGTAAAAACAATCATCTGTTTAACATCAACAACATTGGCTCATCAATCTTTGTTACTTCTCTGTCAAACAGAGGGCAGATTTTAATGAATGGCACAAAAGAAGTGTCTACATCCAGAGGGCAATGCAGCAGGCAGGCCACTGACAGATACAACATGCAAATCATGAGTTATAGTCAGCAGTGCTATATATATTATTCCAGCTCTATATAAAAAGGGATTGTATGAAGTGAAGAATTTTGTTCGTTTGTATCACCAAGCCGCCAGTTTTTTACTTTAATATCATTTGCTTCTATCTTTTCAATCATATTATTAATATTTATCAAGGGATGACGGGAAAATACATTGGGAAGACCATAGGTCAGGCTGCACACAAGGCATTTTCCCGGCCTCTGGACAAGATTAAAACTAAGAACAATCTGTTTGCTGTTGTTAGATACAAACTCCAAGCTTATATTATAGGCACCTTCTGCTGCATCTCCATAAAGTGCCTCAAAAAACTGGTCACTTAATTCTAAAGGCAACAGGTTATTCAAAAACTCCTGGGTGAATATATTCTCTATTATAACCTGACTCATATAGTTTTCCCTCTATTATTTCAATTACACTTTACAGTTTTTTTGACAGAATTTAATATAATATCATTGGCACAAACAAAAAACCATTAAAATCTTTCAGGACAGAGAGATTAACCTGGTTTTATCAACCACAAGGGTAACAGCTCCCCAGTTTGAATCAATTTTGCCGTAAAGCAGATAGGGTTTGCCGTAATCCAGCATATGACAGAACAGAGCATAGGGTTTTGGAAAAAAAATGGTTTCAATAATACCTGTTTCATCCTCAAAGGTTAGAAATTTCATAGGATCTCCCTGTTTGGTCTTTACAACTTTTCCTGTGATAAGCCATCCTGCAAATACTACACTTCTGCCTGTAAACTTTGACAGATGTTCTGCTTTAACACTGTTATGACTTTCTATTATCTCTTTATACAAAACAATGGGATGGCAGGAGCATAAAAATCCAAGCACATGAAATTCTCTCCTTAAGTTTTCAATATGATTATCCTGTGGAAGATCAGGTATTAAAGAAGCTGAACATGCATGATCATATTTAAAATTACTGAACAGAGAAGGCTTTTGCTCTCTTTTCTTATTTTGTTTCTGCCAGATTGCAAATATCCAAAAAATCAGAGCTCTGCTGTTTTTTTTATCCAGAGAATCCAGACTGCCGCTGTGAACCAGAGAACGTATCTCGTTTTCCCCTGGCTTGACCCGGGTGAAAAAATCCTTAAGGCTTGAAAACTGAGCTTTTTTTCGCTCCTTAATGATGGTTTTCATGGTTTTCCCGGAGAGATTCCTTATGGCCATAAACCCGACCCTTAGTTCAGAATCATGGCCTCGCCACTGGATATCACTCTTACTGATATCAGGATGCAGGATTTTTACGTTCAGCCTTCTTGCTTCAGACACATAGGCAAAGGTGGAGTAAAAACCGCCCTGATTACTGATAACTGCTGCCATGAAGTGAGCAGGATAATGGGTTTTCAAATAAGCTGCCTGAAATGATACCCGTGCATAGGAAGCAGAGTGGGGTTTGCAGAATGAATAACCTGAAAAACTTGTAATCATGTTCCAGACCAGCTCAACACCCTCTGAAGAGACCCCTTTTTTAAAGGCACCTGCCCTGAACCTGCTGTAATAATCCTGCAGTTTAAGCTTCTTGTCCTTTTTTGACATGATCTTTCTTAAACCGTCACCCTGGGCATGGGTAAAACCAGCCATTTTTACTGCCACCCTTGAAACATCTTCCTGATACACCATGATGCCGTAAGTTTCGCTTAATACATCTTCCAGAAGAGGATGAACAGGTTTCCAGATTCCAGTATGGAGCCTCTTTATATATTTTTGTATAAATTCATTGGCTGCAGGACGGATGATGGAGGAGTGAATGACCACATGTTCAAAATCCCCTATTCT
>JBDLIV010000032.1:0-11971 GCA_039714675.1 Thermodesulfobacteriota bacterium | reverse complement strand
GCATGTGAAATGTCCATGATGACTGCAGCACTGGCACAGATGGCACAACATTATAAAATACCTTTTTTCGGCACAGCAGGTGCTACAGATTCAAAATTTTGTGATGCCCAGGCAGGTGCAGAGGCAGCATTTCAATGCCTGACTGCTGCGACCATAGGATCTGGTCTGGTACACGACTGCGGAAGCTGGATGGATCACGGATCACTTGCCTCTCCTGAATACATGGTATTGGTCAACGAAATTGTTGATGCCGTGGATCACTTTATGAAAGGAATTCCCATTAATGACGAAAACCTTGCCCTTGATCTGATCCATCAAGTTGGTCCAGGCGGTAATTTTATCCAGGATCCACACACAATGAAGCATTTTCGTAAAATACGTTATTCCAAACTGTTTGATCGAACAATTTACAGTAACTGGGAAAAGGCTGGTTCTAAAAAATTTGAACAGCGGCTTCAGGAGATTACCCTTGAAAAGATGAAACATAAGCCGGAACCACTGTCAAAAGAGATTATCAAAGAGCTGGACCTTATGCAGTCCACCTGGAAATAAGGAGAATTATATTATGACAAATTTTAATAAAAGGAAATCCTGCAATGACATCTGAATCTTTATTTACCGCTAAAACAGATAAAGGTACAGCAAAATCTGCAGGACAATCTGTTTTAGACTCTGTTTTGGATTCCATGCTGCACATCAAACCAAGACAGAATTTTTTAACCACAGCTCAGGTTCAGGCTTTGCATGAAGCCACGTTAAGTGTTATGGAGAGAACCGGGCTCAAGGTTACCCATGAAAAAGCAAGAGAAATCCTGAGCAGTCACGGCTGCTCCATTGATGGTGACAGAGTACGCCTTCCAGCCCATGTGGTTGAACAGGCTTTGAGCACTATCCCCTCCCAGGTGAGTTTTTTTGACCGCAGCAGGACAAATCAGGTCATTCTCAAAGATACAGATACCTGGTTCGGCCCAACTCTTGATGCTTTTGACTATCTTGATCCTGATACAGGACTTAGACGGCCATTTACTCTAAATGACTGCAAAACAACTGCAATCTTAGCTGATGCTCTTGATAATTTTACCTGGGTTATGACCATAGGGGTCTGCTCTGATGCTCCTGCAGCAATAAGTGACAGATTGATAGCAAAACAGGCTTTAACAAACTGCAGAAAACCACTGCTTTTTTGCTGCAACACCATTGAAGCCATGAAAGATATTTATGAAATGGGAGTTATTATTGCAGGAAGCGAAGAACGTTTGTTAGATACGCCCAATATTGTTGGATTTCAGGCTCCTATCTCTCCGCTCACATATGATGATGGCCTAATTGACCGGCTTCTTTTCGCTGCTAAAAAAGGACTGCCGCAGGTGTGTTATTCAGGTCCCCAGGCAGGCAGCACTGCTCCTGCCACCCTTGCAGGAACCGTTGTCCAGGGCAGTGCTGAATCTTTGTTCGGTATTGTTCTGGCCCAGTTGGTCAATCCCGGCGCTCCGTTCGTCTATGGTGCCTTTGCCACGATCATGGATATGAACACAACAATTTTTTCCTATGGTGCTCCCGAGATGAATATCATGGCATCTGCCATGGCCCAGCTTGCCCACTACTATAATATTCCTTTTTTTGGAACATCAGGCTGTTCAGATGCAAAACTGCCGGATTCACAGGCTGCTGTAGAGGCAACTTTCTCATGTCTGACCTCTGCCATGAGTGGTGCCAACATGGTTCATGACAATGGATGGCTGGATCACTCCACTCTTATCTCCCCTGAATATATGCTCCTTATTGATGAGGTAATAGAGAGAGTCAACCGCTACACAAGAGGGATGTGGATGAACGAGGAGCATCTTGCTCTTGATGTGATTGACAAGGTAGGACCGGGAGGACATTATCTAATGGAAAAACATACCATGGATCATTTTAAAGATATGTGGTATTCAAAGCTGTTTGACCGGACAACCTTATCAACGTGGAAAGCACGCGGGTCAAAACAATTCAATGAACGCCTAAAAGATTTAACTTTAAAAACAATAAAGGAACATAAACCTGAACCCCTGCCGGAACAAATCCATAAAGAGCTTGAAAAAATGGCTAAAAAATGGGTGGAATGAGCATATTATTTTGGCGGATAATTTGATAAAATTGAGGAACACCTGCCCATGCAGGCTGTTCCTCAAAATTTATAAAGGTAAGTTTTTACCCTTTCTCTTTTACATGAATACGTTCTGATTCATCTGGTATTGTAATGACCGGTTCAATCTTGCTTAGTTCTTCAAGGGGTATATGGCACTTGATAGCATGGCGATCTGCCACCATCATTTCCGGGGGTACTTCATTATCACAGATATCACCGATTCTTCTATGGCAACGGGTGCAGAAAGGACACCCTTTTGGAGGTTTCATTGCACTGGGCAGATCTCCATCGAGAACTATTTCACGCTTTGTGATTTCAGGGTCAGCAATGGGAACTGCAGACAGCAAAGCTTCTGTATAAGGGTGATAAGGCGGAGAAAACACCTCTTCTGTCGAACCTCTTTCAAGGATATGCCCAAGATACATTACAACAATACGATCAGAAAGATAACGTACAACACTTAAATCATGGCTGATAAAGAGCAATGTTGTTTTATGCTCACGCTGAATATCCATTAAAAGCTCAGTTACTGCTGCTGCTACAGATACATCAAGAGCAGAAACCGGTTCGTCTGCAATGACAAGGCTTGGGTTTCCGGCAAAGGCCCTTGCAATACCTATGCGTTGTTTCTGGCCACCGGAGAGCTGTCTTGGTTTCCTGTAATAAAAATCCCTTGGCAGTTTAACTATATCCAGCAGTTGCATGACAGTGTTGAATATTTTTTTCTTATCTGTCTCAACACCAAATTGTTTTATAACCCTGGATATCTGTCCCCCTATTGTGTGGCTGGGGTTAAGAGTATCAAAGGGATTTTGAAAAACCATCTGGACAGAACGAATCTGCTTTGTGGAGCGGTCGCGAACTTCAATATCTGAAATATTCTTGCCATGATGGCGTATTTCACCTTCAGTACTTGTTTCAAGACCCATTAAAACATTAGCAAATGTTGATTTTCCACATCCGGATTCACCGACTATAGCAACAGTCTCACTCTCATGTGCTGTAAAATTCAGCTCTTCATTGGCCTTGACGTAACGCACGGTTTTCCCGGAGAGTAACGCCTTTATAGAAGTGTCTTTTACTTCATAATATTTTTTCATGCCATCGACATTCAGCACCCTTTTGCCAATCTCAAGAGATTCTTGTTCCTCAAAGTCTGAATCATATTTTGCATGGTCAATATCTTTATAGCGCAGGCAGCGCACACGATGATCATCTGAACTGTCATCAACAAACTCCATCTTAAAATGGTCTTTATCGCATAAACCTTTTTTAAAATGATCACAGCGGGGTCCGTAATAACATCCGGAAGGTCGTTCAAAAGGTAGAGGCAACTGCCCTCGAATCGGTTTAAGAGGTGCAGCATTTTTGTCTGCCGTGGGCAGAGGAATACATGAAAAAAGACCATGAGTATAGGGATGTTTGGGCCAGGTAAAAAGAGATTTAATTGTTCCCTCTTCAACGACTTCCCCGGAATACATTACAAATACCCGATCACAGGTCTGAAGAATCAACCCGAGATTGTGGGAGATATAGATCTGGGAAGTGCCGAATTTTTTACTGATATCTGCAATCAGTTTAACAATACCGGCTTCCACAGTGACATCAAGAGCTGTAGTCGGCTCATCCAGCAAGAGCAGAGACGGATTTGATAACAGTCCCATGGCAATTACAACTCTCTGCTGCTGCCCGCCTGACAATTGATGGGGATAGGAATCCATAATACGTTCAGGATCAGGAAGTTTAACGTCAGCCAGCATTTGTGTGGATCTTGCACGTGCTTCCTCTTTGGAGATGTTTTCATGGGCAAGGGGTACTTCCATTAGCTGGGTGCTGATCTTGAGGCTTGGATTCAGAGAAGCAAAGGGTTCCTGGTATATCATTGATATTTCTGATCCACGGATATTGCGCAATTCATCTTCACTCAAGGTGGTTAAATCACGACCTTTAAAGGTTATACTTCCGCTTTTAATACCGCCGTTGGCACCCATATACTGCATTATTGCCATGGCAACAGTTGATTTACCACAGCCGGATTCTCCAACAATACCTATGGTCTCACCCGGTTTTACGGTCAGTGAAAAGTCAACTACAGCAGGGATTTCACCCGCCCTTGTATAATATGAAATACAAAGATCTTTACAAACCAGTACAGGTTCTTGAATATCATTCATTATTTGTTTGCCTCCTAATCACGCAATGAAATTTCACGCAGGCCATCTGCCAGCAGATTAAACCCTAAAATCAACGATGATATTGCTATACAGGGGAACAGGGTCATATGTGGAAAAACCATTGCCATCTGTCGTGTTTCATTTACCATCCCGCCCCAGTCAGGATCTGGTGGCGGCAGACCAAGGCCTAAAAAACCGAGGACACCAATAGTAATAATAACATAGCCAAGACGCAGACAGGCATCTACAATCAGCGGACCTCTTGCATTGGGCAAAATTTCCACCAGCATGATTCTCCAGTCACTTTCTCCTCTGGTTTGAGCTGCTGCAACATAATCACGGTTACGAAGATCTAAGACAAGTCCCCGAACAATACGCATGATACCTGGAGCTGAAGCAAAGGTAATTGCAATAACAATATTAAATCCAGATGCACCAATGGTTGCAATAACAATAATGTAAAGTACCAGTACAGGAAATGATAAAATAATATCTGAAATACGGGACAGGATATCATCCACGAGACCACCTCGGTATCCTGCCATAAGCCCCATTAAAATTCCCACTGTATAAGCACACACAGTTGCAATGGGGGCATAAAAAAGTACGGTGCGGGATCCCCAGACAATACGGGACAGAATATCGCGGCCCATATGATCCGTGCCCAGCCAGAATGTTCCACCCGATGCTGCCGCTGTTCCAGGTTTGGCAAAGGGCTGAATCGCTGCATTGGGATCAAATTGTGCTATTAACGGGGCAAAGAGAGCAACGAGTATCCAGAACAGAACCAGAAAAGCCCCGATCATTCCTACCCAGCTTTCCTTTAAGAGGCCAAAAGATTTAATTGCCCGCCAAATTGAAGCGCCATAGCTCACAGAGGGCATTTCAGTAGTCGATTCTATAGTCATTCAAACCTCCTTAGCTAAAACGTATACGCGGATTAAGAAAGGTATAGCCGATATCAGCGATCGTCTGGGAACTTACCGCCACAACAACCGCAACCATGGCACAGGCTTCTAAAAGTGCAATATCATTATTCAGGGATGCTTCGAGAAGCAAAGCACCAAAGCCTTTATAGGCAAAGAAAAATTCAACAACAATAACGCCTGACAAAAGCCAGTTGATCTGCAGCATAATGACAGTGAAAGGAGCGATTAAGGCATTGCGCAAGGCATGCTTTAAAATTACCTGTTTATAGGGAAGGCCCTTTAATACAGACGTTCTTATATATTGTGAAGTCATTACTTCTGCCATTGAAGCCCTTGTCATACGGGCAACATAGCCAAAATCATAAACAACCAATACCATGGCAGGCAAGAGCAATTGCTTGAACTCAAACCCTCCTGCCATACTGCTTGTTCCCGGCAGCCACTTTAACCCAAATACAAAAAGGGCGGAAAAAAATACAGCACTGGCAAATTCCGGAACCGAAGTGGTTAAAATGCCAAAAACAGATATGGTTCGATCAAGAATGGAACCCTCCTTCATTCCGGATAAAACCCCTAGGGTCAATGATAGAGGGATCATAATGGCAAAGGTCCAGAAACCTAAAATGGCTGTACTCCATAATCTTGGTAAAAGTACATCTTTTACAGGACCCTTGTACCGGATGGAGGTTCCAAGGTCACCCGTGGCAAAATTGCCCAGCCATTTTGCATAGCGCACGATAACCGGCTGATTATAACCGTGCTGATCCCGCCACAGTTCTTTTTGCTCATCGCTGGCAAAATTACCCAGGACACGGGTGGCAGGATCACCTGTAAGACCTGTTTCCAGAAGCATGAAAAGAATCATGGATACAACAATCATGGTAAAAATCATGAAACCGATTCGCTTTAACAGCAGCAGTACCATTTTGTCTCCTTAAATCTAAAGGTGGCTTTTATCTCTGGTAAGAGGGAATAATCCCCCCTTACCAGACATTCTATTGTCAATTAAGCCAGTGAAACCTTGCGAAAGAGGTAGTATCGGGTCGGATGCATTTCAAAGCCAACGACTTTATCAGAAACAGCTGTAAAAACAGATCTAAAGAAAGGCTGTACCATGACAGCATCATCCTGAAGAATTTTTTCAACCTTCTCCATTTTTACCCGACGATCTTCAACACTCAATGTTGCTTCCGCTTCGTCCAGGGCGGCATCAAACTTGGAATTATTATAGCTGGATTCATTCCAGGGTACCCCGGCACGGTAGGCCAGACCCAATACCATGACAGCCAATGGGCGATGGGTCCAGGAGGTGAGGCTCAAAGGCGCCTTTGTCCATACATCCCAGTATTGTGCAGACGGCATTACATTCATTTTAATGTTAATCCCGGCTTTGGCGCAATCTTCTTTAAGTACTGCAACGGAGTTTTGCTCCCAGACACCATCAGTATTCCCAACATTACAGGTTAATTCAATACCATCTGGATATCCAGCTTCTTTTAGTAATTTTTTCGCACCAGCAATGTCTGGTTTAAGCTGTGGCAGTTTAAAATACTCGGGATGTATAGACGCCACATGATGGTGTTCTGCTACAACCCCCAGGCCCTGATGGGCAATTTTAAGCTGTCTTTCAACATCACAACATTTCTGGACCGCTTTGCGCACACGGATATCATCAAAGGGTTTTTTGTTTACCTTCATACGGATGACCCCTGTCTGTGTGGAGGGAATTGAGACAACTTTGATTCCCGGAATATTTTTAGCTGCTTCCAGTGTTGTCAGATCAAGCATATAAATTCCATCCACCTGTTTTGATGCGATGGCCGCCAAGTATGCTCCGGCATCCTGGCCAAGGTCCATAAACCGGATTTCATCAAGAAAAGCTTCGTCACCCCAATAGGTTTCTTTGCGTTTTTTCAATACAGCTATCTCACCAACTTTGAATTGGGCAAGAGCGTAAGGTCCTGTACCTACAGGATTTTTAGTCAGATCCCCGCCTTCTTTTTCAAAATCACGGTGAACAATTGCAGTGGGATAATTATAAAGATTTTCAGGAATTGAGAGAACGGCTGATTTTAGATTAAGTCTTACTGTATGAGCATCTACTTTTTCTACTGCATTTTTAATCATGCGTTTGACGGGATTACCTTTTTTGTCTTTCTCCCCGGTTTCTTCCAGCATGGCGTTGAAAAGTCCCAGGTTGGATGATCCGGTCTTAGGATCCAACCACCGGGTAAAGTTAAATACCACATCATCGGCACCAAAATCATCGCCATTTGACCATTTAACTCCCTTACGAAGGTGAAAGATCCATGTTTTTAAGTCATCAGATGCTTCCCAGCTTTCCGCCAGATTGGGTCTGGTGATATTATCTGGTCCGGTTTCCACCAGATATTCGACTATATTCCTGGCAACGATAGACTTTTCGGTCCAGGAGTATGTGGCCGGATCAGCCATTTCCATTACCTGCATACCCCATTTCAAGGCCCCGCCTTTTTTCTGGCCGGCATGGGCGGTTGAAATCAGATCAGGCAGAATTTCTTTTCCAAGGATGCTGCTTGCAAGGCTGTAGGCAGTGGTAACAGATATGCCTAATAAAGTTGTTGTGCGTAAAAATTCTCGTCTGGAACATTTGCCTTCAGCAAGGCTTTTTTCCATTTCCTTAACACCTGGATGTACTCTTTTTGTTGATTTCTCGTTTTTTTCGACCATAATCCCCCCTAAAGTATACAGTTATTATTATGAATCATGCACAATTCATCTATATTAATTTAACAAAGCACACAGTGCACCCTATTAAAGATTTTATATAAAAGTCAAGGATTAATGCCAAACTTAATACAACATAATTCAGTTTGTAATACATTAATTAATGATATTATCTAATGTCTCTTCTCTATCAAAATTCCAAATCAACCTTACCAAAGACTCTGCTTTGGTTTTTCTAATAACTTGCGATACCAGCAATAAAAATTCATTTGTAAGTTCCCAAATATTATATCGCTCCCAAGTTTTATTTTTCTTAAATATTTTAATGGCATGATATTAATTAGGTGTCAAGAGTTATGTAACAAAACTTATCGTTTTTATTATTTTTCAAAAAATTTCAATGCAAATGATTTGTTTTGCTTCTTAATTTTTTAAAATTTAGATGCTTTTGTAAGCTGGACATTTTTAATCTTACTTGTTAAAATCCACAATCAGATATAATTTCAAAATGAATTATAAATTGAATATAGGAAGGAGTTTGGATTGATTCGGAAAAAAAAAATAAAACCACCCAGAGGCCAGGATCTTACAAAGGAAGCATACAACGATATCAGAAAAATGATTTTTTCAGATAAACTCAAACCTGGACAAAAAATTCCATACAGAAAAATGGCTGAAGGATTAAACATGAGTTTGACACCAGTTGTCCAAGCTCTGAAACATATGGAATTCATGGGGTTGGTACACCATGAGCAAAACAGGGGATTTTTCGTCGAAAAAGTGACACCCAGAGAGATTGATGAAGCCTATCAGCTCAGGAGTATCATTGAGCCCATAATGTTGGAAAAGACTATTTTAAACCTTGATGAACAGGGTATAAAAACAATTAAAAACGCTCTGGATGAATATCTTGATGCCTGTCAAAATGGATCTTTAAAGTTAAAACTGGTGAAGGACATTCAATTTCACATGGCCATAGCAGAACTATCGGGTCAAACTTTATCCATCTTAATTCTAAGATACCTGTTTGATTTCCTCTATCTTCGATTCAGCCAGGAGCTTATCTTTTCACGCCCTTCAGAAGATTCAGCCGATGACCATACTGTCATCTTTAATTCAATTGTATCCAGAGATATTAAAACCGCCAGCAAGCTTCTTAAGCAGCATATAAAAGATATACATAAAAATGCCCTGGATGGAATTCAGGAAAGGCTTTCAGAAGTGGAAGATATAATTTTTTAATATCTGTTTTATTCTCAATTGCAGTACATCTAATTTAATGTCTTGACAAAGTGAATTACATTTTGTATTTAATTTTTTAATTATATTTTTTTATAGCATAAAATAGGAATTTTACACTATGCAGCATCCCTGGTTTTCAAATTCAAAAGAAGCTCTTATACAACCAACCACCCCTTTTGTAAAAATGCATGGACTGCAAAATGATTTTGTCATTGTAGATGGCAGAAAAGCGACCTTTTGTCCTTCTACAGAGGAGATTGTCCATATATGTGACCGCCGAGAAGGTGTAGGTGCTGATGAATTGCTGATTGTGGAACCGGCCAGAACCCTTAATACACATGCCTTTGTTAAAATTTTTAATCCTGACGGAAGAGAAGTTGAGGCCTGCGGCAATGCAACCCGGTGCATTGGATGGCTTTTGCTAAAGGAATGTAACCAAAAAGAAATCCGAATTGAAACCCTTGGTGGTGTGTTGACCTGCTCCCTTGCCGGAGAAAAACTGGTGCGTGTGGAAATGGGAAGAATCAAAACCCTTTGGCAGGATATTCCTTTATCAGAAGAGATGGATACACTGCATCTCAATATTGAGGCTGGGCCTCTAAATGATCCTGTGGGAATGAATATTGGCAACCCCCATGCCATTTTTTTCGTAGAAGACGCGGATGCCATTGATTTATCCAAATATGGAAAAATACTACAGACCCACCCTCTTTTCCCTGAAGAAGCAAACATTGGTGTGGCTCAGCTTTTAGATCCTGAAACTCTAAAACTTATGGTCTGGGAACGTCCCGGTGTCATGACAACTGCCTGTGGTACTGGTGCTTGTGTTGCTGTTGCAGCTGCACACAGAAGAGGGTTGACTAAAAAAAAATGTATGACAGTGATCATGCCTGCCGGGACTGTGGAGATTGAACTTAAAAATCAAAATATTGCTGTCATGACAGGACCGGTAGAAATTTGTTATGTGGGATATCTGTCAAAACGTTATATAAGAACCGCTGTCTAAATTTTAGACTGTAATAATATACTTTTAAAATTGATTTTTAAACTTGAGGAATTATCATAAATGAATGCAAAAGAGAGAATGGAAGCGGCAATTAATTTAAAGCCAGTTGATAAGGTGCCCAATGCACCATTTACTGAAGCACCGGTGTGCAAATACTTTGGTTCAACTTTCCGGGCATCTCTACTTGAAGGCCCGCAAATGCTTAAAGCTCACATGCAAAGCCTGGAAGAATTTAAATTTGACTGGGTAATGCTTGGAATGGGTCTTATTGGCGGCATTATTCCTGAAGCCCTGGATTGTGAAGTCAGCTATCCAGAAGATGTATTTCCCATTATTGAAAAAACCTCTGTTTTTTCCATGGCAGACGTGGATCGAATTGCCAAAAAAAATATGTTTACAAAAAGTATGGACAGCTTCCTTGAAGGTATCAGACTACTTAAAAAAGAACTCAAGGGTGAAGTGCCTATCGCCTGCGAATATATTTCTCCTTTTACCATTGCAACAAGATTGAGAGGGACAAATGAAATCATGATGGACATGTATGAGAACACCGAACTTGTACATGCCCTTCAAGAAGCGATTGTCCCTCTGGATATTGCTCTGGGCAAAGCATTGATTGATGCAGGCGTAGACTACATTTTCTATGGGGCTGACATGGAATGCCCAATCCTTTTGTCCCCTAAACATTATAAAGAGTTTGTTCATGGACCAACAACAACGGTGTGTAATGCATTGTCGAGTTTTGGTGCCAAGGTGCTTCCCCATATGTGTGGGGAAATTGTAAAGACAGGTATTGTGGATCTGCTTCTTGAAATGGATATTCACGGAATTATGCCGGGTAACCTCTCCCAGGACAAGGTTTTGGATATCAGGCAATTAAAAGAAAAAGTCAAGGACCGCATCTGTATCTTTGACAATATCAATCCCAATGGACCTCTATTAATCGGCAAACCTGAAGAGGTGGCTGAAGAAACTCTGATGCACTTAGAGAGAGTAAAAAGAATGACCGGGTATATTTTTTCCACAGCAGGTACATCCTCCCCCTTCACACCAAAGAAAAACTATCTGGCCATGGACAACGAAGTAATAAATTTTCAATGGATATAAAACTTTAAACAAAACAGATCAAGGAGCAGATAAAATGGCAATAACAGATATTGTAAATTCAGTGGTTGCATTTGAAAAAGATGATGTTGTTGATAATGTGAAAAAAGCCATCAACAGCGGATTTTCCATTGATGATATTTTAAACAATGGACTCATTAAAGCCATGGATGTGGTGGGTGAAAAATTTTCCAGCGGAGAAATATTTGTCCCGGAAATGCTCCAGGCGGCAAAAGCCATGCAGGCAGGCCTGGAAATTTTAAAACCTCATCTGGAAGGCGATACCATGAAAGAAAAAGGTACTATTATTATTGGTACAGTAAAAGGTGACCTGCATGATATTGGTAAGAACCTTGTGACCATGATGGTGGAGGGTGCCGGATTCAATGTTATTGATCTTGGAGTTGATGTGGAGACAGAAAAATTTGTGACTGAAGCCCAGGCTAATGATGCTGATGTAGTTTGCCTGTCAGCACTTTTAACTACCACCATGCCGGTAATGGCCAGAACTATCGAAGCTTTCAAGGAAGCAGGTCTTAAAACAAAAATCATCATTGGTGGTGCTCCGGTTACAGATGCCTATGCACAGCAGATTAATGCCCATGGTTTCAGTGATAATGCCCCAGGAGCAGTGGAGCTTATCCGGGAACTGGTTGCTGCCTGATCAACAGCCTGTCGA
>JBDLIV010000031.1:0-12118 GCA_039714675.1 Thermodesulfobacteriota bacterium | reverse complement strand
CGAACCGGTCTTGCGCCGTCCACCACATAAATAATTCCTGCTCCCTTTGCCACAGGGCGTAAAAGCTCACACTCATCTGCATAAAAAGGATCGTTTTTAAATGTATCAATAAAGGTTTCAACTATTTTATCTGAAGGACCTTTAAAGGCTTTAAACCAGGCAAGGGTCTTTTTGGGAGCCTGGAATCCAGGTGTGTCCACAAAGGAGATAATTTTTTCTTCATCAATTGTTACGGTATATCTCTTTGATACCTTTGTCTCCCCGGGGTACTGGCTTATCTTAACCTGATCGTCTTCAGTCAGGGTGGATACCACAGAAGATTTCCCCTCATTGGGATGGCCAAGTATTGCAAATTCAGGTATCATGACTGCAAAAACCTTATTACTGATATTCCTGGATCTTCAAGTTTAAACACACTTTTTTCCCACACTTTAAAATTAATATCACTTCTGTCCACACCAAGATCTTCCTGATCCGCACCCATGGTTAACAGAACATATAAAGGTATGTCTCCAGGGAGTGCCTCTTTTATCTTTGTAATATAATAAAGCAGTTCCCGTATGGGAGGCTGCCAGACTTCATGGACAAGTATCACCTGATCTGCATCACTCTTCCTGATCCTGGTAAGGGTATCTGCATCTTGTTCAAAATCAAAATTGATCCCGATTGTCTCTTTTACATCCATCAACAAATTCATTTCAATACCTTTAACAACTGTCTCAATTGTTTCATGGCAAAAAACTTTTTTTGAAACAAGAAGTAATGCTTTTCCGTCAGGCAGATTTTGTTGAGAAGAGAAAGAATCTGTTTTTAACTCACTCTTGACAGGATCATTCTCAATGGTTTGATTCACTGCACTCTCCTGAGTATCAAAGCCAAGAAAAGGAGACTTCATCCTTACAATCAACTGTCTGAAATTAGGGTTTGAAAAATTAAAATTTTTTAATGCCTGCTGTTGAAAAAAACTTCCGGTAATAATAAGCAGACCCCTTGGAATAACAGCATAAAACACAACACCAAAGCAAAGAAAAGGCCACCAGGATACAAGATCCTGAGTTGTCAGAGAATAGATACCCTCTTTTAAAATAATGCGGCTGCCTTCTATCTGTTCAAGGCTTGGTACTGCAATGGCTTCAGGAACAAACCATGACCAGGGCAAAGCTGTGAAAGATACTATATCATGAACATTGTGACTTGAAGCCATAAGCGTGGACTGCCATCCAAAGGCCATATCACTTACAACTATTCTGAAAAACATTCCGCCAAGAACGCCTGCTGAGAAACTAAATGCAAACAGAGATGTTAAAATAAAAAAAGGCCAGAAAAAAAGATCTCTGTATTCCCTGGTTTTCATGCGCATGAAGCTTATAAAATAATCCAGATCTTCAATACTCTGGTTAAAAAGTAATCCCCCTGTTTTTTTTATAATTTTAGGCAGCACATTAAAAAACAGGGAAGATACAAGTTTATGAACTATTGAGCCTTCATAACTGTGATTTTTTTTCACTCTCATGCGCACCAGCAAAAACAGGGCAACTAGCATAAAAATTACCTGCAAAACAATAAACAGGGCTGTAAAACTTGTCACATTGACAGGTCTGGCGCCATGATAAGCAAGAAACGAATACACTGTGGTTATTCCAATAATAATTCCTGACAGAATCATGATATAGACCATACAGGTATAAAGGGATGAAAAAACAGTGCCTGGCAGAATTGGCAGTCCTTTTTCATCTTTTCTCAACTTGAGCCATGAGAGCAGAAGGGCCCTGTCATTTTTAGAACTGCCTTTACACTGATTGTAGATCTTGCGATCCTTAAGTGCCCTTGATCTGATATCTTCTTTGGAATCAAGGGCATTATCCCTGGAGATAAGATAATCCAGGTTAATAATATCTTTTAAGCTTATTTGCATGCATAGTTCTTAACAGATCGCAGCAATTTTCACAATTGATTGCAGGCCAATCTGTTCAGTTTATATAATTTATTCATCAAGAGACCTTTGAATAATGTTCATGACCAGATCCCGGGAATTTTAGTTTTGCAGAATATGCATCTGGAATTTTTAATATTAAATTGAGAAATTTTGTAACCATCTCTTTCTACAATGAGCTTTTGACATGCATGGCAAAAGGTATGGTTCCCCTCATGGCCTGGAACATTTCCAAGATAGGAGTAGTTGATGCCCATTTTCATGGCTGTTTTTCTGAATCTGTCAAGTATGGCAACTGGTGTGGGTTTGAGTCTATTTAGTTTATATTGGGGAAAAAATCTTAAAAAATGGAGAGGATGAGAATCCCCCAGATTATTTAAAATCCAGTCACACATTTTTTTAAGCATCTGATCATCATCATTATATCCCGGCACAATAAGAGTTGTAATTTCAAAATGGACATTTTCATGATGCAGGGTCTTTAAAGTTTCAAGCACAGGATTGAGCCTGCCTCTATTAAGTTTTTGATAAATTTTTTCAGAATAGGATTTAAGATTTATATTTGCAGCATCAATAAATTGGCATAGATATTTTAAAGGTTTTTGCCGGATATAACCGTTGGAAATCAGAAAATTTGAAATATTTTTTCTCTTTGCAATCATGGCAGTATCAACCATATATTCATAATATGTAATGGCTTCTGAATATGTATACGCTATTGCCATAGATTGAGATGCAATGGTTTTCTCTACAACTTTTTCAGGAAACATGTCATGGAATCTCACATCTTCGGGTCTTGCCTGGGAAATTTCCCAGTTCTGACAGTTAAGGCACCTGAAATTACACCCAGTGGCTGCAATGGAAAAAACCCTGGACCCGGGCCTGAAATGAAAGAGAGGTTTTTTTTCAACCGGATCAATATGTACTGTACAGGGATTTCCATAGGCAAGGGAGTAAAGTGTGCCGTTGATATTAACCCTTGAACGGCAGACACTTCTGTCTCCTGGAGAGAGAACACACATGTTGGGACATGTCAAACATATCACCTTGTTTTGCCCTGATTTTTTATAAAACATGGCCTCTTTAGACCATTTCCAGAGTTTTTCAGGAGCATCATTTTTAAAGATACCCGAGTTTAACCTGGCTGCAAAAAGATTATGGGGCAGTAACAAACATGCTGGAAGGCCAACTGCCCCTTTTGCAATAAATTCTCTTCTTGTCAGTTTTTCCATATTAAAAATCTCATTAGGCCTAATACCTTCATAACAACCAAAACAACCCCTGCCCTGACCAATCCAAGAGAGGGCAGTAGGATAAGGGAAAAAATCAGGACGCCAAAGGAGGCACCTACAAGGTCAGCAGCAAAAAGACCTGTTATTTTTGAAAGAGTCTCCTGTTTGATTTTTGCGCCACAGGGAAACTCAAAACCGCAAAAAAACCCGAAACAAAATGCTGCCAAGCCAAACAACTCTTCTTTCAGCACATAAGGCAAAAATTTTAATAATAAAATAAACCCTGCCATTAGAAAAACAAGGCAGATATCAGCTTTTATCATCCATGCTTTTGCAAGGTTTTTGTCTGTTTTTTCTCCGAAATAAGCACCAAAAAGCAGGCCTGCAAGAAAAAGTGTGATCATAAAGCCTATTTTCAAGTAAATATACCCGAAAAAAATCTGGTAAGCAAAGATAATCATGATTTGAGCTGCCATTGCAAAAAAGCCTGTGAAAAAAAGAAGGGATTGAACTCCTTTTATGAAAAAAAGATATATTAGGAATATCCCGCTTATAATTATCCTGAAAATCAGTGGCGAAGTCTGAAATTTTTCAAACCATTCATTAAAGGATATTTTAATAAGAACAGGAGAAAAATCTCTGTTTTGATGGGAATCTTTGTCAATAAAATCATAAAGCCGGCTTACTCTTTCCCGGATCAAGTCTGCCTGGAAATAGTTCTCAATATATTTTGTTTTGACATCTTTTTTTCTTAACAGCGCTGGAATATCCAAATTAAAATCACTGCTCTCTCTTGCCATGAAAAACATTTCAGATCCAGGGAGAACAAGTATATTTTCAAAGCAGGTTTCAAGAGTGGCATACAAAGAGGATATTTTTTTTACCATGAATGTTGAAGGATAATTATTAAATCCTGTTATGGAAAAGCTGAAAACTCCTTTATCAGTCAGATGCTGACTTACAACATCAAAAAATTCTCTGGTAAAAAAACGGTTTACCTGGAATGTATCAGGATCGGACAAATTCATGATAATGGCATCATATCTGATGTTTGAATGTTCAAGAAAAGATCTTGCATCCTTCTGTATTACATTCATTTTATCAAGAGGTTTTAAAAAAGAGTAGTCAAACAATGCCCTGGAGACCTGAGGATCAATCTCAACATAATCAACTCTTTTAAAAGGATATTTTTCAATTTCTAAAAACACTCCGGATACAGCAGATATTAAAAGAATTGACTCAGGGTTTTCAATCTGGGAAAGGGGATAGTGAACAGTTTTCTCTGCCTGGATTAAATTTTTAGTATCAAAAAGGGGGACACTGTTTTGGAAAAATGCATGTCCTTGAGAACTTTTATATACTGCAACTCTGGCATAGGGTGTTTCCCTGTAAAATTCCGGTTTGATTTTATTTATAGCCAGGGTATGGGGTTCTAAAAAGAGGCAGGCAGTCATAAGGCATAAAGAGAATATGCCTGTTACAATACAAAAAACAAGTTCAATTCCCTTTTTCCTGGTTCTTGTATCCTCTCTTTTGTTTCTTGTTTCCTGTTTCCGGCACACTTCTTTGTTAATATAAAAGGCAAGAAACAAAAGTGGCAGGGATGAAAGAAAAATTGCCTGCACAGGAGAAAAAAACCAGACAAGAAAAAAAGAGAAAACAGCGCCTCCAAGGGCATCCCCAAAATTATCCGCAATATATATAATGGAAGATGGAAGTTGTTTCTCATTTTTTCTTGCAAGGGCAAGACTGAAGGGAAGAAGATACCCCAAAAGGATACAATAGGGAGCTGAAACCAGAAAGGTAAATACAAATACCTGGTAAAAGCCTGTGGAGCTGCCCATAATGAAAATGGTATTATGCAGTAGCCTGAAAACCGGAATCTGTATTGTTCCTATAATACAGAGCACAAAAGATAAAAATGATGCAAGAAAATATGAGGGTTTTATAAAATTTAAAAGAATTTTTGATAAAAGCGTGCCGCAGCCGCCAAGGAAAAGCCAGTTAAACAGGGTTATGGAAATAACAAATTCGTTCCCGGAAAATAGAGTAAGAAATTCCCTTATCACAACAAGCTGGGTTGCAATGGAAGCAATACCTGTGGCAATAACAAGCCATATGATTTTCTTTGTCAATGTTCCTCTTCAAAATATTGAACCCTGTAAGTTTTCACTTGAAGCGAACCCTTTTTCCACTCTTGTGAAGAGAGGCCTGCTTTTTGGCAAAGGCGTGAAAGAAAAATTTTTGTATCTGGAAGCTGTTCCCATACCTGGGGCAGATAGGTTGCCGAGGCCCATCCTTTTTTTACAATTACACCGTCAAGACCCGGCTCAAGTTTTGCGATCAGGTCTTTATGATCTGAGTATTCAAGGATTGCAGGAGGGGTGAGGATACTGACCTCTATTTTGATGTTTTTAAATTCCTCCCTGGTCAAACCGGAAAATCTGGGATCTCTAAAAGCTGCATTTACAGCATTGTGTTTTACACTCTCCCAGATTGACTCCTTTGGTTCCAGAGACCCGATACAACCTCTTAGTCTGCCTTTAAGATAAAGGGTTACAAAAGTTGCCTGCTCTTTTTTAAATGGCTTTGTATCAAGATCATTGAAAATTTTTTTATCAGATTTTAACCCAAGATTTTGTGAAATAGTATCTCTTGCAAGCCTTAAAAGGATATCACCCTGTTGCTGGGAAAATTCTTCTGGTTCAGCCTTGATATAAGCCATTGCACAATACCCTACCACACGGGATTTATCGCCTGCAGTATCTCCGCTGTTGGAATAATGTAGCAGTACAGGCTTCCAACCTCTTTTTTTGGCGATTTCCATGAGAATTAATATGGGGATTTTTCCACAGGCAGCATTACGGGTTTTTAAAAGCTTATCTTTTTCCTGGTTTAATATCATTTTAATAGTGGCTTTGTCTTTTTTTACAGCATCTTCATAGGAGAAATAGTGGGAAAGGTCCGAACTTATTATTAAGATTGTATCATCATCAATCAGGGAATTGATTTTACCGGCTGCATTATTAATATCACATCTCCCTGCCACCAGGGGGATCAATTTAAAATCATCAAGATATGTCTGAACAAAGGGAACAATAACTTCAACAGAATGTTCCAGTTCATCTGACTTGGGATCTTCATGGAAAAGAGTGCTGGTTTTAACAAGTTCTTCAACCTGTTCTGAGAGCTCTACCCTTCCAAGAGGTGTCATCCAGGCATCTGCACTGCTAACGGAACATCCGGTAAATCCAATTCGATGATCAGGACCCACTATTATAACCTTTTTAAAAAATGTATCCTTCAGATGATATGCAGCATGACTTGCTGTAAGACCTGAGTAGATATAACCTGCATGCGGCATGATCAAGGCTTTTAACCGGCTGGTTTCTATATTCTTTATTCCTTCCTTCAAGGCTTGATCTGTAAGTTTTCCTATGAGTTGTTCAAGTTCGAGTGGAGTTTCTGGATAAAACTTTCCCTGCCAGACAGACGGTCTTGAATTCCGGGTTAATCTTTCAGCCAGAATGGTTGCCCCTTGCATTACACTTAAAAAGAAAAAACTGAGTATTAGTGATATGATTTTCATGGCAGACCTTTTTTAAAAACTTTTCAAGCTTCAAAGAGTCTTTAATCTATTTAAAATATTGAGATCATGCTTTATAAATTTATAATAAATTCGACCATAAGATGCAAATATTTTTTTATTCTTAAAAATTATAAGCCGTTGACACTTTTATAATTCCCATAGTACAGTTTGATTTTTTCAAAACACTTTAAACCATAGCATAAAGAGGTAAAAACAGATGAAATGGTTTCGTAGACTTTTTATTCTAATTTTTTCCCTGGCAGTATGTGTCACAGCTGTAATGTTCTTTCTGCCATTTTCCAATAACTTTCAGCAGAAAGGTGAGCTTAATCTTCCCGGGCTGCAAAACAGAGTTACCATACAGCGGGATGCCAATGGAATGGCCTATATTAAAGCTCAGAACCTTGAAGATGCTCTCTTTACACAAGGATTTGTCACAGCCCAGGACCGGCTTTTTCAAATGCAGCTTACCCGCCTTTTTGCCCAGGGCAGAATCTGTGAACTTGCAGGGGAAAAAGCAAAAAATCTTGATATCCGCATGAGAACCATTGGGCTGTACAGAATGGCTATAAAACAGACAGAAATTCTTAATGATAAAACAAAAAATCGTTTTCAAAAATATGTGGATGGAATCAATGCCTTCATTGATGTCTGCCCTGAGGATATTCACTTAGAATTCAAACTTGCCGGTATAAATCCTGATAAATGGGAAGTTGCTGATTCTCTGACTCTGTTATACTACATGGGATACTCGACCTCGGCAAATTTAAACAGTGAAATAGTCTCCCAGATGCTGCTGGAAACCCTTGGATTTGAAAAAGTTTCCCAGATCATGCCCGTTAATATTAATGATGATGATCCTTATGATACAGGGGATATACAATTACCCTTAAAAGAGCAACTTTCCCTGTCAAAGACTAATATTGAAAACCTCATGGCTTATACCAGCGACCGAAAACTTCGTGCCGGCAGCAATAACTGGGCTGTATCTCCCACACTTTCCGCATCAGGAAAAGCAATTCTGTCAGGTGATCCCCATCTTGATCCAAGATCACTGCCCGGTGTCTGGTATCCTGTGGGACTTTTTACTCCTGAAATAAGAGTTGTCGGGGTAAGTATTCCCGGAATACCCGGCATGGCCGTTGGCAGGACTGATTATATTGCCCTCTCAGCAACAAACAATTACGGGGATATGGTGGATTTATATATCGAAACAATTGACCCTGAAAATCCTGACAACTATCTGGAAGGAAAAAAATCCATACCTTTCACTCAAATTCAAGAAACTCTTAAAATAAAAGATAAAGATGCCTCAGAAGGCTTCAGGCTTGAACCTGTTACCATAAGAAAGACAAGAAGGGGTCCTGTGGTTTCCAATGTACTTAAGAACCTAAAAACCAAAAAGGTTATCACATTAAGGTTTGCTCCTGCTGAATCAATGGGACCCAACGTAGGCATTTTGGATGCTTTAACAGCAAAAGACAGCAAGACTCTTGTCAATGCTTTAAACAAAACTCCCATGTTATGCATTAACTGGGTATTTGCCGATTCAAAGGGCAATATAGGTCACCAGGCTTCCGGAAAAATCCCCATAAGAGACAATGGGGATGGAACTTTCCCTTATCCGGTAAAAAACTCTAATGATAACTGGAGAGGGTGGATTCCAGCAGATGAAATGCCAGGAGAGATAAATCCTGAAAAAAAATGGATCGGCACATGCAATCATAAAACAATAAAAAGTGATTATCCCTATTACTATTCATCATATTTTGCACCTTCATACCGGTATAGAAGATTAAAAGAACTGATGGCTTCATCAGATGAAAAAGATGTTAATGACCTCTGGATGTATCAGAGGGATACAAAAAATATGTTAGCCCAAAAGATATCCCCTATTATTGCAAAAATCCTTCTTAAACATGATGATACGAAAATAATGGGTAAAATTCTTTCTGACTGGAATTTCAGGGATGATCCTGACAAGGCTGCTCCTGCCATATTTCAAACCACATACAAACTGTTTGCAAAGCTTGTATTTGAAGATGATCTTGGAGAGGAGAAAGCCATGATTATGCTTAATAACTGGTATTTCTGGCAGGAAAGACTTGAAAGAATGGTCGTTAACGGCAATTCTCCATGGTTTGATAATGTAAAAACAGGTAATAAAAAAGAGACACTTGAAGATTTGTTCCATCTCGCTGCTTTAAATGCAAAAGCATTGCTTATCCACAAACTTGGAGATGATCCAAAAAAATGGCAGTGGGGTCAAATTCATACCCTTGAACTTGTGAATCCCATCAGAAGAGAAGGCACAGGTAAAACATGGCTTGGTTCCGGCCCCATGCCCATAGGAGGATCAGGTGAAACCCTTTACAGAGGATGGTATGACTATAACAAACCATTTGAAGTCACACATTGTGCTGCCCTTCGCATGGTTGTTGATTTTGCAGACAAGGAAAAAGTAGTGGCAGTGCTGCCCGGCGGTGTCAGCGGAAGAACATTTAACCCCCACCAGAAAGATCAGGTAGATGCTTTCATGTCAGGAGAAAATATGTTCTGGTGGTTCAGTGATAAAGCTATTGATAAGCATACAAAATCAAAACTGATATTAAAACCGTGACATAGGTTTGAAATTCAATTATCATGACTACAGTTTGCAAAGACAAAACTGATATTGAGATAAAAGAGGCTGCAGATCCCGCTTCAAAGGAAGAAGAGGTGGTGATCTGCCGGGTGTGCAGTAATGCCGTAACCAGACCTTTTCATCGTATCATGGTCAACAACTCTTTTTCACATGCCTTTGCAAATCCCCATGGACACGTATTTGAAATCGGCTGCTTTACTAAAGCTGAAGGGTGTGTTCCTGTCTCTGACTATTCATCTGAGTTTACATGGTTTCCTGGTTATTCCTGGGAAATCGGGGCATGCACTGGATGTGCCGCCCATCTGGGGTGGGTATTTTCACTGGACAATCCCGGCTCGGATAAGCTAAAGCAGTTTTACGGTCTTATTATTGATAAACTTATTTTCCCATAAAAGTTAAAAATGGAAAATAGAGAAACGCGAATTTCTTCTTTAAAAACGCATACAAATTTATAAAATAATGATTGACATTGGATAATTGTATACAGTATACAATTATTTGATTTATAATAGTATCCAGCAATGTAAGATTTTGATAAGACATGCATAAATATAAGGGCGCATAAAATGGCTGCAAAAACACATCCTGAAGAACTTAAAAGATTAAAAGACCTTCAACAAAAAGCTATCATGGGAGGCGGTGAAAAAGCAATTGAACGTCACCATGCAAAGGGGAAACTCACTGCAAGGGAACGGCTTGACCTCCTGTTTGATAAAGGCAGTTTTATGGAGCTGAATGATCTGGCTGAAAGTCAATGCATCGATTTTGGCATGGAAAAAAGAAAGGTGCCAGGAGACGGTGTGGTTACAGGATATGGAACAGTTGACGGCCGGACTATGTTTGCCTATGCACAGGATGCAACGGTTCTTGGTGGATCAGTCGGCACCATTCATGGTAAAAAGATCTGCAGGATCATGGATGAGGCTTTGAAAGTCAAAGCTCCTTTGATAGGTCTGAATGATTCAGGCGGAGGAAGACTTCATGAAGGCTTTTTTGCTTCCAAAAATGTAGCAGGAATGTTTTTGAGAAACACTGCTGCCTCCGGTGTTATCCCGCAGATTTCCTGTATCATGGGACCGTGTGCCGGCGTATCTGTATATTCACCTGCCCTGACAGATTTTATCATCATGGTGGAAAAACAAAGCCAGATGGTTATAACAGGTCCAAAGATTATTCATGATGTTACAGGTGAAACAGTAACTCTTGAGGATCTTGGCGGTGCTGATGTTCACAGCAGAACTACAGGGCAGGCCCATTTTGTAACTAAAACAGATCAGGAAAGTATAAAACTTATACGATACCTTTTGGGCTTTCTTCCATCCAATCATGATGAAAACCCTCCTTCATACCCATGTGATGATGATCCTGAAAGAAAAAACAAAAATTTAACTGACATAGTACCGGCAGAGTTTAAAAGAG
The DNA here is from genome assembly GCA_039714675.1 of Thermodesulfobacteriota bacterium. GTDB lineage: Bacteria > Desulfobacterota > Desulfobacteria > Desulfobacterales > Desulfobacteraceae > Desulfobacula. Next base: position 1,301 of record JBDLIV010000031.1, on the reverse strand, counting down.
CCTATGACATGCATGAGGTTATTAATGAAATAGTAGACAGCAATGAATTTCTTGAAGTTCTGCCTGAATTTGCACCAAATATTATTACAGCTCTTGCACGCATGGATGGAGAGAGTGTTGGGATTGTTGCCAACCAGCCGTCCATCAAAGCCGGATGTCTTGATTATAATTCATCTGACAAGGCAGCAAGATTTATAAGATTCTGTGACTGCTTTAACATTCCTCTTGTAAATCTTGTGGATGTTCCCGGATATTTTCCCGGAGTTGACCAGGAGCGGGCAGGAATTATCCGTCATGGGGCTAAAATGCTTTATGCCTATGCAGAAGCCACAGTACCCAAAATCACCCTTGCATTAAGAAAGGAGTACGGCGGAGCTGTAATGGCCATGTGCTCTGCTGGAATGGATGTGGATCTTATGCTTGCATGGCCTGTGGCACAACTTGTTGTCCTGGATACTGCTGCAGCCATCAATATTATTTACAGGAAAGAAATCCAGGCGGCAGATAATCCCGAAGAGTTCAAAAAACAGAAAATTGAAGAGTATGATTATAAATATTCAAATCCATTCCATGCTGCATCCAATATGCTGGTGGACAGGGTTATTGAACCTGCTGAAACACGAACTCAGATTATTAAAGGCTTAAAAATGCTGAAAAATAAAAAACGGCCTGAACCTTTTAGAAGACATGGAAATATACCTTTATAAAAGATCTTTGAATAATGTTCAATTTTGTTTTAGTGCAAGGAAGATGAAAATTATAACCGGAGGAATACATTGAGTATTTTGAGGTTTATCATTTTCATATTCCGTGGCAATTGGACAAAAGGGGGCGTTATTCAAAGGTCTTTATAAATTAATCAAGGAGAGAAGATAAATGGATTTTTTAATTTCAAAGGAACAAAAATTTATCCAGAAAGCTGCAAGGGAATTTGCTCTTGGAGAGATGGCACCTGTTGGCCGTGAGTTTGATTTAAATGAGACATATCCTGAAGATATTGTAAAAAAAGCAAGAGAGCTTGATCTTATAGGGCTTTTCATTCCTGAAAAATTCGGAGGTCCCGGACTTGGCTATCTTGAGCAGGCCATGGTGATGGAAGAGTTCTGGAAAGTTGATCCCGGCATCAGCCAGCAGCTTTGTTCTCTGACCTTTGGTGCAGAAGAGTTTATCCTTTTTGGTACAGATGAGCAGGGTAAAAAATGGCTTGAGCCTATTTTCACCGGTGATGCAGTAATGGGATTTGCCATCACAGAACCAGATGCAGGATCAGATACTCTGTCAGTTGCCACAACAGCAGTTAA
>JBDLIV010000030.1:0-12136 GCA_039714675.1 Thermodesulfobacteriota bacterium | reverse complement strand
ATATGGACAGGCTCGTGAGACTATATGATTTGCCACCGGCAGAGCCACACTTGAAAAATCTTCTCAAAAAGGGAGTGACAGTCCGAACTGCAATGGCATATGAAAAGGCGCAGACCGTGGAATGGGTTCGTAACGAATTCAGTGAAGGATGGGCTGATGAGAGTTCTGTTGCTTTCAGTAATCATCCTGTTTCATGTTTTATAGCAACTGAAAAGGGTGCGATAATAGGGTTTGCCTGTTACGAAAGCACCTGTCGGAATTTTTTTGGCCCGATAGGAGTTGCAGAACATGTCAGAGGACACGGCATAGGCAGAGCCTTATTGCTTTCTTGCCTTCATGCAATGGCTGCAAGTGGCTACGCATATGCCATCATCGGTGGGGGTGATGGTGCACGGAAGTTTTACGCAGAAACAGTTGGTGCAATAGAAATTGAGGGTTCATCGCCCGGAATCTATCGTGATCGATTAAAAAACAAAAAAAACTAATAATACAAGGAATAAAGTAATGTTTTTTTGAAATAATTATGGCCTTTAAAATTCGTCATACCAGCCAGTAGAACAGGTTATGCAAAAATATTTACATACATGAACCCTTACGGAGAATAACAATGCTTGATAAGATAAGTCCTGATAAAACAAAAGCATGGCAAGACCTGACAGAACATTACAGTGGGATCAAAAATGTTCATATGAAATCCATGTTCAAAGAAGATCCAAAGCGTTTTGATAAATTCTCTATAAAATTCAATAATATCCTTGTTGATTATTCCAAGAACAGAATAAATGAACAGACTCTGGAGCTTCTTATTGATCTTGCCAATGAGCTAAATTTACAGGATGCCATCAGTAAAATGTTTTCAGGCGATTATATCAATGAGACAGAAAACCGGGCGGTTTTACATACTGCATTAAGAAACAGAAGCAACAAATCTATTTTTGTTAATGACAAAGATATAATGCCCGATATTAATGCAGTTCTTAACAAGATGAAGGATTTTTCTTCAAAAGTAATATCAGGGCAGTGGAAAGGCTATACCGGTAAAAAAGTCACCGACATAGTCAATATTGGAATCGGGGGTTCTGACCTTGGACCTGCAATGGTGACCCAATGTCTTAAACCATATGCAAAGCAAGGGCTGTCTGTTCATTTTGTATCAAATATTGATGGTACCCATATAAGTGAAACCTTGAAAAACCTTAATCCTGAAACCACCCTTTTCATGATAGCATCTAAAACCTTTACTACCCAGGAGACAATGACCAATGCTTTTACTGCACGAAAATGGTTTTTAGATTATGCAAAAAACAAGCTTTATGTTGCAAAACATTTTATTGCATTGTCCACAAACAGGCATGGTGTCAGGGACTTTGGTATTGATACCCATAATATGTTTGAATTCTGGGACTGGGTAGGTGGACGTTATTCACTGTGGTCTGCCATTGGACTTTCCATTGCCTGCTATATTGGATTTGAAAACTTTGAAGACCTGCTCAAGGGTGCATTTGAGATGGATCAGCATTTCTTGAACAATAAGTTTAATCAAAACATACCTGTAATCCTTGCTCTGCTTGGAATCTGGTATAATAATTTTTTTAATGCTCAAACAGAAGCTATTTTACCCTATGATCAATATATGCAAAGGTTTCCTGCATATTTTCAGCAGGGTAATATGGAAAGCAATGGGAAAACCTGTGACAGAAATGGTAAAAATGTTACATATCAGACCGGACCTGTTATATGGGGAGAACCCGGAACAAACGGCCAGCATGCTTTCTATCAATTAATCCACCAGGGAACAAAACTTGTTCCTGCTGATTTCATAGCCCCTGCCATAAGCCATAATCCAATCAATGGTCATCACGATATCCTGCTGTCAAATTTTTTCGCCCAGACTGAAGCTCTTTTAAACGGGAAAGATAAAAACCAGGTTATTGATGAACTCAAGGCAGCAGGAAAAAGTGATAAAGAGATTCAGGACATTGCACCCCACAAAGCCTTTTCAGGAAACCGGCCATCAAATTCAATATTGTTTAAGAAACTGACTCCACGCACTCTTGGAAGCCTTATAGCAATGTATGAGCACAAAATATTTGTCCAGGGGGTAATCTGGAATATTTTCAGTTTTGACCAGTGGGGAGTTGAACTTGGAAAACAGCTTGCAAAAAAAATCCTGCCGCAATTACAAGATGATAAAAAAATATCATCCCATGATTCTTCCACAAATGGACTGATCAATGCCTTCAAAGAATTTCAGAAAACCTGACAGTATGTGATCCAGCAAATTCATCACTGAATATAACTGCAGCATATGATGTACTTCAAAATACCAGCAAAACAATAATAGTTAACAAAAATTTGTACATATCGTCTGTTCTGTATTTTTTTTTACAACATGGGACTACTCTTCATAAAATTGTTTGTAACATTTTCTGCTGACTACAATATATAGATAAAGGTTGATTTTGAACCATTCAATATTATGCTGGGTGGATTTAAGTTTATTAAAAGAACCTTGATTTTGCATAAAATAAATGTAAACTATATGAACTGGTGAAACGAAGTCAGGATACCCAGATGCATGTAGTATGGTATAATACTACATGGGGAGCTGCTTAAAAAAACGGCTTCCCAATTTAAATTATACCAATCTGTCTGACATACCTTAAAACACTCAACAAGGGAGAGCAAAGCGAATTAATTTTCAATTGTGTTGAAATAAAGTATGAAAATAAAAAAATAATTTTAGTTTAGGCGACAACTTGTTTGACAAGCACCTGTATAAAGTGTCGTGGTAAAAAGCTGGAATAGTGATTATTCGTTTTAACTACAGTAGTAAAAATGATAACAAATCACAATTACACTGTGGTTGAGGAGAGGAAAGGAGAGTTTATGGATAGCCAATACCCGTATGAAAAATTAGGACTTCTTTACCTTGGTCGGGAACTTGATATCAAAAGTGGCATATCAACTCAACAGGCGCTTTTGTATAAAAATAAGAGCATGACTACCCACAGTGTCATAATTGGTATGACAGGGAGTGGTAAAACCGGTCTTGGAATAGGTCTTGTTGAAGAGGCGATCATGGATAATATTCCCTCAATTATTATTGATCCAAAAGGAGATATGGGCAACCTGTTGCTCTCTTTTCCAAACTGTACACCTGAAGATTTCAAACCTTGGATTGACCCCTCTGAAGCTGCCAAGAATGAAATGACAGTGGATCAATATGCAGCAAAGACTGCTCAGACATGGAAGAGTGGACTGGAAAGCTGGGGTCAGGGACCCGAACGTATTGCTGCCCTCAAGAAAAAAACCGAAATGACAATTTATACGCCTGGATCGAGTGCCGGAGTCCCAGTTTCTGTATTGAGTAGCTTTAAAGCCCCATCTGATGAAATATTAAATGATACGGACACTCTCAACAGCCTGGTAAACTCAACAACTATAAGCCTGCTTGCCTTGATTAATGTAAAAGGAGATCCACTCCAGAGTCGTGAACATATTCTAGTGAGCTCTCTGCTTTTGTATTTCTGGAGAGCAGAAAAAGATCTTACTATAGAGGCGTTAATCGGTCATATTGTCAAGCCACCCTTTGACAAGATTGGTGTTTTTCCCCTTGACACTTTTTATCCGCAGTCCCAGCGGATGGAACTTGCCATGAATTTGAATAATATTCTGGCAAGTCCGACCTTCAGCTCATGGACCACTGGTGAGACCCTGGATATACAGCGAATGCTTTACAACGAAAATGGAAAACCAAGGACTGCTATCTTTTCTATTGCTCACCTGAGTGAAACAGAGCGGATGTTTTTTGTTACCATGCTGCTCAATCAGTTCATTGGCTGGATGCGAAGGCAGCAGGGTGCATCATCCTTGAAAGCGCTTCTTTATATGGATGAAATCTTTGGCTATTTCCCTCCCATTGCTAATCCACCTTCAAAAAAACCAATGCTGCTGCTTCTAAAACAGGCCCGGGCTTTTGGGGTTGGAGTAGTGCTTGCTACCCAAAACCCAATCGATCTTGATTATAAGGGTTTATCAAATATTGGTACATGGTTTGTCGGTCGATTGCAGACCCGGCAGGATCAGGAAAAAGTGCTGGGAGGTATAGTAGGGGCAAGTGATGGTACACTGGATACTGCAAGTGTGAAAAATCTTCTTACCGACATGAAGGGTCGTCAGTTTTTACTGAATTCTGTACATCTTGATGAACCTTTACTTTTTGAGACCAGATGGGTAATGTCTTACCTTAAGGGACCGATCTCCAACAATGATATCAAAAAACTGATGGGGCAGTACAAAACTGAAGCCCTTAAAACCAGAGAAGATGTAGAGACTGCAACTCCTATCTCAAGCTCTGACATAAGCAGTGGGGCCGGAATGCCGCCTGTTATATCCCAATCCATTGATCAGCTCTATTATCTTCAAAATGTGGTGAGTGATAAAGTTTTGTTGGAACCCTGGCTTGGTGCCATTGGTTCTGTAAGATTTTTTAATGCCAAAAGAAATATTGATATTGTGGAGGATGTCAATCTACGCCTTTATCTTGATGAGTCATTTGACAGACCAGACTGGCAGGCAGCTGAAGAAGCAACATATCGCCTGGATGACTGCGGATTTGAACCACCTAGCAATAGTTCCTACTATCCTTTACCACCAGGTTTTTCAAGGCTCAAAAATTTTAGAGAGTTAGATAAACTGTTTTCCAACCATCTCTATCAGAATAAACGACTGGAGCTTTTCAGGGTAACAGGAAGTGGTTTTGAATCCGTGCCTGGAGAAAGCCTTGGTGATTTCAAGGTTCGCTTTAATGATCATTTGCGCGAGCAAAAAGAAGAGGCAATGGAAAAAATGCGGTCAAAATATCAAACCCAGCAAGATCGCATGGAACAAAAATTAAACAGAGCACTGGATAAACTTGAGAAAGAAAAAGTGGATGTTAAAGCAAAAACCACTGATTCTATAATTTCTTTTGGGGTTGCTGTAGTTGGGGCAATGTTTGGCAGAAAAGCTTTTTCTGCTTCTAATATTGGAAGGGCTGCAACTGGTGTGCGCAGTGTTGGGCGTGTTGCAAAAGAAAAAAGTGATGTTAAAAGGGCTGAGCAGGATGTGCTGAAAATTCAGCAAGCCCAGGAGGAACTTATTGTTGAAATTGAAGAAAAAATGGTTGAAGTAGCAGAATCTTTTACAGCGGACAACTACAATATAGAGACATTTTCAATAAAACCACGGCGCTCTGATATTTTTAATGTCAGGCTCGTACTACTCTGGGAAATGGTGGCCCGATAAAGAGAAAAAAATATAAACAATACAATAAAAAAAGGGGGGACTTATGAATGTAATATCGTATGGCGCAGCTGGTGAGGTGACAGGTTCAATGCATCTTCTTGATACAGGTATAGATCGGATTTTATTTGATTGCGGCATGTTCCAGGGCAGACGAAAAGAGAGTAGAGAAAAAAATAATACTTTTCCCATTGACAGACAGGGGATTACCAACATGGTGTTATCCCACGCCCATATTGATCATTCAGGGCGTATCCCTGTATTGACAAGCAAAGACTTTGCAGGCCGAGTAATAACAACCCGCCCCACGGCAGATGCATTGGATTATATGCTGATGGACAGCGGGCATATACAGGAATCAGATGCCCAGTATTTGAACTATAAATCCTTAAGATCTTTTTTATATCAGGTAAAACAGAATAGTATAAAACAGAAGGTGTCTGATAGGGAAAAAAAAGATATCAAAAAACTGTTAAAAAAAAATCCATATAAACTCGACAGCAAAGCCATTCAAAAACTTCAAAAAAAGCATGGACTGGATATTATTACACCACTTTATACAATGGAGCAGGCAAGTCAGGCTCTCAGCTTTATTGACGGCTATCCTTTTAATTATCCTGTAACCATTGGCCAGGACACAACTGTTAAGTTTTATGTGGCAGGTCATATTCTGGGATCTGCTTTTTCTATTGTAACCATCAAAAGGAGTGATAAAACTACCCGGATTCTGTATACAGGGGATGTGGGTCGTTTTGGAAAGTCAATATTAAAAGACCCTACCCTGATGTTTGATGAAGAAGACAGGGATATTGATCTGTGCATTATGGAAAGTACTTACGGCAACAGAGAGCACGACCCTGTTGAAGACTTAGGATCAAGTTTGAAAAAAGTCTTGATCGACACTTTTGAAAGGGGCGGATCTGTAATTATTCCCTCCTTTGCTTACGGCAGAACTCAGGAATTGATTTACAACATTCATGAACTGTATGACAAGGGGGAGGTTCCAAAACGCCCAATATACGTGGACAGTCCACTTGCAACCAATATAACTAAAGTATTTGGGGAACACCCAGAAGTCTATGATGATGAGACCCATGAAACTTTTCTTGAAAAAGGTAAGAATCCTTTTCATTTTGATAACATCAAGTTTGTTCAGACAGTACAAGAGTCAATGCAGCTTAACCGGAGCCCTGAATCCCATGTAGTCATCTCTGCTTCAGGAATGTGTGAAGCTGGAAGAATACTGCACCATCTTCGATATAGGATTCATGATCCCAAAAACACGATTCTGCTTGTGGGATATATGGCTGAACACACTCTGGGTAGACGGATTGAAGAACTGGGTGCCCAGATCAATGAATCAGAAGGTAAAGAGAAAGCACCTGAAATAAAGATACTTGGGAAAATTTATCCCCTGCGTGCTAAGATTGAAAAAATAAGTGGGTTCAGTGCCCATGCAGATAAACATGAACTTGAAAAAATTATAACTGAATCAAATCTTCGAATAAAAAAAATCGGAATCGTTCATGGAGAGGAAGCTCAGAGTTCTTCATTTGCAAAGCGCCTTCAACAAAAAGGATATGACACTATTATTCATAAACCAGGAGAAAAGGTTTCTATTTAGTTATATAAAAAAACTATTTTAATTTAAAGGAAGAGTAATGACAAATGTAGCCATCAACGGAATGGGACGAATTGGAAGAGCTGTATTAAAAATAATTCTAAAAACATCCGGGTTGAACTTGGTTGCCGTTAACGACCTGATTCCCATTGATAATATAGTATATCTTTTAAAATATGATTCAGTATATGGGAGATTTCAATGGGATATTGAAGAGAGCAGCGCTGCTTTGAAAATTGATGGCATCAACTACCCTGTTTTCAACGAAAAAGACCCTGCAAATCTACCCTGGAATAAATTGGGGGTTGATATCGTATTTGAATGCACAGGCGTTTTTAAAGATAAAAAAGGTTTAGAAAGACACCTTCATGCTGGCGCAAAACATGTTATACTTTCAGCACCTGCAAAAGGGGATGATGTGGAAATGGTGGTTCATGGTGTGAATCAAGTGGAGGGTTCTGGCTGCACCATATCATGTGCAAGCTGTACAACTAATTGTATTGCGCCTGTTGTTGAGATACTGGGCAGACATATTGGTGTTAAAAAAGCTATACTTACAACAATTCATGCGTATACTGCAACCCAGGCACTTGTAGACGGTCCCAGGAAAAAAATGAAAAGGGGTCGGGCAGGTGCTTGCAACTTTGTCCCAACATCAACCGGTGCTGCTAAGGCAACCACCAGGATCCTCCCACAGTATGCAGGAAAATTTGATGGTGTATCCGTTCGTGGACCTGTACCGGTTGGATCTCTCGCAGATATTGTTCTACTGTCTGAGCAGCAAACTTCAGTAGAGCAAATCAATACTATTTTTATAAAAGAGTCAGAAAGTAAAAAATACAAGGGTATTTTAGGCGTATCAGCAGATTCTATTGTCTCTTCTGATATTATTGAGGATCCAAGAGCGTCAATCGTTGACTTGACAATGACCCAGGTTGTAGACGGAGATTTGATAAAAATTATGAGCTGGTATGATAATGAGTGGGGATACAGCAACCAGATGGTGCGGGAGGCTCTTAAAATAGTAACGGCTTGAAGGGTATTGTGACCCGCAGGTTCTCCTAACTCGCTTTTAATGGAATTATTATTCTTCCATTAAAATCTTCCGCATTTTATCAAATTGTGCTTTTTCTTTCATCTTTACATCTGGATACTTTAGTTGAAGTGATTCCAATGTATCTTTAATAATTCTGGCAACCGTAAGCCTCATATACGGTTTATTATCAGCTGGAATCGCATACCAGGGAGCCCACGGTTTTGAGGTCTCTTTCAGGGCTTTTTCATAGGCCTCCATATATTTCGGGAAAAGGTTGCGTTCCTTGATATCTGCCGATGAAAATTTCCAATATTTTTCCGGTTCATTCAGACGGGAAAGAAAACGCTGCCTTTGTTCTTCTGGAGAAACATTCAGCCAAAATTTTACAATTATTGTACCATTGCGGGCCAAGTGTTTTTCATGATCACAGATGGATTGATAACGCTCGTCCCATATAGTGTTAAAATCAGTAACACCCGGAAGTTTCTGGTATTCCAGCAGGGCGGGATGAACACGGACCACCAACACCTCTTCATAATAACTGCGATTAAAAATCCCAATTCGTCCCCGTTCTGGAAGTCGCTTACTACTACGCCAGAGGAAATCATGGTCCAACGCCTCTTTACTCGGTTGTTTAAACGAAAAGATCTGACATCCAGCTGGATTGATACCACTCATCACAGCCCGGATGGTGCTGTCTTTTCCTCCGGCGTCCATGGCTTGAAAAACCAGCAGCAACGCATATTGATCATGTGCATAAAAAATTCGCTGAAGCTGTGCTATTTGTTCAATACAAACTTCCAGCTGTTTTTTAAGTTTTTTCTTTTTCAAGACATCGTCCGGTGGTTGTGCTGAAAAATCAGAGTGTTTGAAATGACTATTAAACGGAACCAGATATGGTGATTTTTTAGCAGAAAACATAGATGATAATCCTCATTTTTCTATAACGGCCACGGGCCGCTTTTGTTTGTTTACCAGCCCCAACAACGAATATTGGAAAAATTTAAAGTAGTTCGCTGTTCTTTCATATAAAAAACAGTTAAGGCCCAAAAAGTATCAATCATTGATTTGACAATACACAAATCCGTTGCCAAAGATTTGATAAAAGCTATGAACTGGTATGATTATGAATATAGTGAATATCAATTGCTGAACGTATTACAGCTATTGATGTCGCCATTTTCCAAACCAACTTTAAACCATTTTACACGTTGAGCTGAACTACCATGAGTAAATGAGTCCGGGGTTACATATCCTTTTGACTGTTTTTGTAAAGTATCATCACCAATGGCACTGGCAGCCCTCAAACCTTCTTCCACATCACCTGCTTCAAGAAGTTGTCTTGCTTCATTGGCATGATGGGCCCACACACCAGCAAGGCAGTCAGCCTGCAGTTCCTGTAGAACAGATAGTTTGTTGCCCTGAGTCTTGCTCAATTTATTACGAGCCGCATGTACATTGTCGGATATCCCCAAAAGATTCTGGACATGGTGACCCACTTCATGGGCAATGACATAGGCTTGGGCAAAGTCACCAGGTGCCTTGAAACGATTTTTCAACTGGTCATAAAAATCCAGATCAATGTAAACTTTTTGATCTGCTGGACAATAGAATGGCCCTATAGCTGCCTGAGCCATTCCACAGGCTGATTTTACTGCGCCTCGAAACAGAACAAGCTTAGGTTCTTGATAGGTTTTTCCACTTTGTTGAAACAGGGTGGACCATGTTTCCTCGGTATCAGCCAGAATGACTGAAACCAACTCTGCCAGTTCTTTTTCTGTGGCAGTTTCTTGAAACGCCCCTGAAGAGGTAGTGGTTGTAGTGCCTTGCTGTAAACCAAGCAAGCTTAACATATTTCCAAGATTTCCGGTGAAAAGTCCAAAAGCACCCACACAAACAGCCAATATTACCGTACCCTTGAAGCCTAAAAATTTAATAACTGTAGGAAGCAGACGCAGCAAACCACTACCACCTGAAGCACCAAGTCCAGAGGCACGCATATTGCGTCGATCTTCCACATTGTTACTTCTTCTGTTACCACGCCACTTCATAATTATTCTCCAAATATTTTTCAGTTACAATCAAAAGTCACCATACTCCGGCAAAGCCGGAGGCTTGTATTGTGAACCTCTCAAAGCGGTCATAAAACCATGAACCGCCTAAAAGTGGTCAAAATAATTTCAACTGATCGACCTTTCGATCAGCCTCTTCTTGTTTATTGATGTATTGCCTTACTGTTTCTTCATCTCGGCCAACGGTTGATACAACATACCCCCTTGCCCAAAAATTCGGACCTGTAAAACTGTGACGTCGCCCGGCATAAGTTCTGGCAATATGTATTGCACTCTTACCTTTAATATAACCGACAACCTGAGATACCGCATATTTTGGAGGAATCGATATCAACAGATGGACATGATCTCCCATACGACGGCCTTCTATTATATTTGATTCATTTTACAATGCCAGTTCCCTTAAAACCTCACCAAGATATCTTCTTAGATTACTGTATATTATCTTTTTCCGATATTTCGTAATCCAAATTAGATGATACTTGCAATCAAACGTTATATGGTTTAATTTATTATAATTGTTCATCGAAAGTCTCCTTTTCTGTGATCTTTGAGCGGTTCACAGTTTTGGAAATTTTCTTATATTCCAGGAATTATCAAACTCTGGGAGTCTTCCCGGCAAAGCCAGGGCTTACCCAATATAGTTATCATAAAAAAAAATATATTAAAAGCAAAAATAAAGCTTCTATATTCGTTTTTTCTTCTTTAGGGGCACTATGTAATTTTAAAACATATTCTATCTTATATCATCTTTCCCTCACAGATAGTAGCTTTTATTAAACATATTGAATTCACACATAAAAAAACATTGCGCCACCTTGATCTGCTTGGAATCTTGTATAATAATTTTTTTGATGCTCAAACAGAAACTATTTTACCCTATAATCAATATATATATAAAGGTTTCCTGCATATTTTCATCAGGGTAATATGGAAAGCAGTGGAAAAAAGTGATGATGAAATCCAGGCTCTTGCACCCCACAAAGTCTTTTCAGGAAATCGGCCCTCAAATTTCATATTGTTTAAAAACTGACAGGATGTCTTTTATTTGTCTGCCTTTACAAATACAGCCACATTAAAACATGTGGCTGTATTTGTAGTATAAGATTAAAGATATTAAAGCATTTCGATAGCACATGCCATGGCAACACCGCCGCCACCGCAGAGTGTTGCAAGTCCAAGAGAATCTCCCCTTTTTTTCATGGCATGCATCAAGGTCACCATGACTCTTGCTCCGGTTGAGCCGACAGGATGTCCAAGGCCGATACCTGAACCATTAACATTTGTAATTTCCCGTTTTAAACCCAGCTCTTTTTCACAACCGATATATTGAGCTGCAAATGCTTCATTCACTTCAACAAGATTAAAATCATTTATAGCCAGACCAGAGTTATCCATGAGATTTTTAACTGCCGGAACAGGTGAGATACCCATAAGAGTTGGATGACATGCCCCCATGCCGGTTGCCTTTATTCTTGCTATGGGATTAAGGCCCAACTCTTTTGCCTTGTCAGCAGACATGATAATCATACCGGTTGATCCATCATTGATACCGCTTGCATTTCCTGCTGTAACCTTTCCGGTTTTGGGTACAAATGCTGCAGGAAGGTTTTGAAGCTTTTCCATGGTCATACCCGGTCTGAAATGTTCATCTTTATCAAATATAAGAGGATCTTTTCTGCGCTGGGGCACTTCAATGGGAACTATCTCCTCTTTAAAAGAGCCGTCATTGGTTGCACGTTCAGCATTGTTATGGCTTCTTAAAGCAACTTCATCCATCTCCTGTCTTGAAATATCAAGATGCTGGGCAACAAACTCAGCTGTATGCCCCATAATATAAGGTTTTCCCATAAAATATTTTGCAGGAGCCTCATTAATATCAACCGGAGTTGATTCATCAAAGGGAAGCAGATGGGAACCGCAGTGAAGGGCATGGATCATGGCATCCACAAACTGCTGATCCTGGAGACGGCATCCCCATCTTGCCTTTGGCACTGTATAGGGAACTCCTGACATATGTTCCACTCCTCCTGCAAGAATAATATCTGCCATTCCTGCCTGGATCATGGCCATTCCGGAAATAGCAGCCTCCATACCAGAAATACAGACCCTGTTTACTGT
>JBDLIV010000029.1:0-12479 GCA_039714675.1 Thermodesulfobacteriota bacterium | reverse complement strand
CCCTGCTTCTTTACAATGGCGTTTTAAGATCATAAGACATGCTGAATGATAGGTTCTCACCCATTGAAATGCCTGGAATCCAAGGCCTGTCATCTCTATTAGTCTTGATTTCATCTCCTGAGCAGCTTTATTGGTAAAAGTGATGGCAAGAATCCTTTTGGGATCATGGCCATTGTTGACAAGATGTGAAAATTTGGCTGTCAGGGTTCTGGTCTTACCAGAACCGGCTCCCGCAACAACAAGTGCCGGGGAGCCGGTATGATTTACTGCCTCCTGCTGAGGTACCGATAACTCCATAAAAAATTTAAATAATAGGATTTTAATCAACATGGCAAAATGCTAATTTTCCCAACTTCTGCGTTGGTAAAAAATTTTAATCCTCGGAATACTCTATGTATACCTGTGGTTAAATTTTTTTTCCGCCTTGAATTTGAAAAAATTATCTATTTTGCATCAATTTGCTGAAATGATCCTATTATAGCTCCTTAATAATATTTTTCAAAACAGATTCAATTTCATTTTGTATTTCATGCAATTTTTTTTCACTCAAGGCTTCAAATCGCAGGACCAAAGCTGGCTGAGTATTGGAAGCTCTTACAAGTCCCCATCCGTCGTCATATAGTGCCCGCAGGCCGTCAATATCAATGATAGTCTGTTTTGCTTTAAAATGGGCAACTATTTTATCCACCGCCTTGAATTTTATCTCATCGGGACACTCCACACGAAGTTCCGGTGTTGTAAAAGTCCTGGGAAGATCCTTTATAAGTTCATCAACACCCAGGCCTGTATCAGCCATAATTTCAAGCAGACGACAGGTGGCATAGAGTGCATCGTCAAACCCGAGATATCTGTCTTTGAAAAACATATGCCCGCTCATTTCCCCTGCCAAAGCTGCATTCTCTTCTTTCATCTTTTTCTTGATCAGAGAGTGGCCTGTTTTCCACATAATGGCATTGCCGCCATGTTTTTTGATATCATCATACATGACCATGGAACATTTGACTTCTGAAATAAATGTCGCCCCGGGATCGCGCTGAAGAATCTCCCTGGCATAAATAACCATGAGCTGGTCACCATAGATTAGCTCTCCATTTTTATCCACAACACCTATTCTGTCAGCATCACCATCATAACCTACCCCCAGATCAAGATTTTTCTCTTTAACAAGTTTTATCAGATCAAGCATATTCTTTTTCTGTGTGGGATCTGCTTCATGGTTGGGAAAATTCCCATCCATGTCGCAATAGATATCATATACTTCACATCCCAAATCTTTTAATACCGGCAGTGCTGTAATTCCTCCGGTTCCATTACCAGAGTCAATACCTAGTTTAATTGGATGTTTAATATTGATATTGTTTACAATATACTCTTTATAAGGTGTGATTACATCCTTTTTGCTTACCTTGCCACTGCCTTGAACAAACTCCTGGCTCTCTACAATAGCCCTGATATCCTGCAGTCCCTGGCTATGAATGGAATCCATGCCGCTGAGCAGTTTAAACCCGTTATACTCAGGTGGATTATGGCTTGCAGTTACCATGGCGCCGCCTCCAAGATTTAAATGCTGTATGGAAAAATAGAGCACTGGTGTGGGACAGGTCCCAATATCAATGACATTGCATCCTGTGGATATAATTCCATCAATAAAAAGTTGGGCAAATTTTTGAGAAGTAAGCCTGCAGTCTCTGCCAACAGATATGTTGTTTCTATTTTGGTTTTTTAAAAGACTGCCATAGGCTTTACCAATATTTACTACATCGTCATCTAAAATATCCTTGCCTGCAACACCTCGTATATCATATTCTCTGAAAATCCCGGGATTCACAAAGCCTCCTTTTACATAATTTTTGATAAAATAACTAGAGCCCCAATAAGCCAGCAATAGGGGGCAAACAGATGAAATTTGCCCGAATGGACTAAAGTTAAAAGTATTTTTAAAGCAATCAAACCGGTTATAAATGATATAATTGTAGCATATATTGTCACAGGGTCAATGCTCAGATTACTGTTTATCATATCTTTTATACTCAAAACTTGAGCACCGAGTATTGCAGGAATTGATAAAAGAAAAGAAAATTTAGCAGCCTTGTGTCTGTCAAGGCCGAGGAACATTCCTGCTGCAATGGTGGAGCCTGATCTTGAAATACCCGGAATGACAGCAACTCCCTGGCAAATTCCGATCAAAAGAGCCTTTTTTATACCAGGCCCTTTAGTTCTATTTTCAACAAAATAGTATTGTCTTGATATCCACAAAACTGTTCCTGTCAGAATCAGCATACAACCCACAAGAACCCTGGATGTGAACAAAACATGTTCAAACTGTTTTAAACCAAACCCTATTATTGCCGTTGGAATAGAACCAATTAAGATTAAACCTGCCATTTGAAGGTTTTCATCCTCTTTAAACAGAGAAACAACAGGTTTGAAAAAAATTGCTTTTAAAAAAAAATTGACTGTGGATACCAGCATAGCCTTGATGTCTGAAGCATATACCACCAGAACCGCAAAAAGGGTTCCCATGTGAACACTGATGTCAAACACAAGCTGTGATTGTGTGATCCCAAAAAAGATCTGCCCCAAAACAAGATGGCCAGAACTGCTTACCGGCAAAAATTCCGTAAGACCCTGGATAATGCCGAGGATTATTCCCTGATATAATTCCATATTTTATCAATTTTTTCTTTTATTGCTCGTTAATTAAATCGATTGACGTATATAATTTGTGAGTTAAAATAGCAAGAAAATATAAAAAAAGCTTGATTTTATATGTCTTATTTTGTAACACAAGTATAAATAGTGAGTTATCGCGGGAACCTTAAAGACCACAATTTAAAATTAACAGACATAAAGGAGAAAACTATGAGACTTTTAACACGAAGTTTATTAACAATTGTTGCTTTCATTTTTTTATTTGGCTGTGCATCAAAACAGACAACAATACCATCTATTGATATAAAACATTTTGATGCAAACAACTATACATCAAAGGTGGATAATTTCATAATACTGTTTGATGCATCAAGCTCCATGGGACATAAAACGGGTCAATACACAAAACTTGATATAGCAAAGACACTGGCATATGCGATGAACAGCTCTATTCCGGAATTAGGCCAGACTGCAGGATTTAGATCCTTTGGCCATGATCCTGATATATCAAAGGAGAAAACTGTACTATTTTATGGAATGGAAAAATATTCTACAAAAAATTTAGATATGGGTATTGATAAAATCACCAAAGCAGGTGGATTTACTCCTGGCGGCGCTGCGCTTGATGCTGCAGGGAATGATTTTGATGGTCTTGCCGGCAAGAGGAATGCAGTTATTATTATTAGTGACGGTGAAGATAGGGGAACTGAGGTTATACCAGCTGCAAAAAAATTAAAAGAACAGTATGGCTCTGCCATCTGTTTTTATCCAATTCATGTGGGTGATTCAAAAGATGGAGCAGCGCTATTACAAGAGGTTTCAGACATTGGAGGATGCGGATTCTACTCCACAGCAGACGAACTGATGACCTTTGCAGGCATGGGTGATTTTGTTGAGATGGTATTCCTTGATGAAAAAGTGGTTCCACCAGCACCTGTTGTTTCAGAAAAAAAAGATAGTGACAATGATGGGGTTTATGATGAAGATGACAAATGTCCTGGAACTCCGGCCGGTGCAGCAGTAAATGCAGTTGGATGCTGGACACTGGATCATGTTCTGTTTGACTTTGATAAAACTGAAATCAAATCCAATGCCTATCCTTTATTAGATGATGTAGTTAAAATAATGGAAAACAACCCTGCCATGAATGTCCAACTCAATGGCCATTGCGATAATGTTGGGACTCCTGAATATAACATGGATCTTTCCCTGAGACGCGCCAATGCTGTTAGAGATTATATTGTTAGAAAAGGTATTTTATGGAAAAGACTGAAGACTCAAGGATTTGGTGATACCCAACCTGTTGCCTTAAACGGAACTGACTCAGGCCGTGCAATGAACAGAAGGGTTGAACTTGCTCCCTTTTAAATTTTTAGGTTTCTGACCTTTAACCAGAAAATCAACAACTAGTTGTTTTAACTTTTTAATCATAAAAAATGCAGTGGGGTGTGATACTTTTGATCACACCCCACTGCTCAAACTCTTGAATTTCCCACTCATTTGTTATCAGCCGCTGATTAAATCTCCAACATCACCCTGCCGGTATTTTTTGTGCTGTATCCTCCAAGAGATATAACCCTCTCTTGAAAATCTTCTGTTTTAATTGTCTCAAGCAGCACCTGAACTTTTGTGGTATTATAAAACATATCTGGAATAACAAGGTCATACTCTTCAGTTACGACAGGGATAAAATCAAGATCAAGAGCCTGGGCTGCGGCCTGGATTCCAAGTCCTGCATCAGCTCTTTGCGACAAAACAGCCACAGCCACTGACATATGTGTATATTCGTCATTTTGATATCCTTTGATATCCCCGGGCGATATTCCAAGGCTTTTAAGTTTATAATCAAATAAAATTCTTGTACCTGAGCCTTGCTGGCGGTTAATGAACTGCAAACCCCTCTTTTTTATATCTTCAATGGATTGTATGTTTTCAGGATTACCTTTTGGTACAATCAGTCCCTGATCTCTCATGACAAGGTTAACAAGCCAAACCTTTTGATCTGACAGATATTTTTTTATATATGAAATATTATAGCTGCCATCTTCAGGATCCAGCAAATGCACACCAGCCATATGGCAGGCTTGTTTTTTAATGGCCATTAAACCACCCATACTTCCAACATGGCTTGATGAAATGCTTATATTCCCATTAATTTTTTTTATCTGATCAGCAAGCAGATCAAGGGTGTTATCATGGGAGCCAGTGACTACAACTGTATCTTCAATGGAGGATAGTGGCCGGAGTAAATGGGCATCAACTTTTTCATTTTCTACAACTCCCTCAATATTACGGGGAATCCTTATAATTCCATCTGCTTCAGTCAAAGTTGTGATGCTCCCGGAGCCTCTTGGCAGCTGGGAAGAGACCAGCTTTCCATCCACAGAACCAATTTTCACCCTTATAAATTCCTCCTGTCCCAGTTTTGAAGCAATTTTCCTTGCAGGTGAAACAGGGACTTTCACAGTTTCTCTTCTTGGAAGCCTCTGCATTTTCAACAATAAAGGCCCTGCAAAAAGCTCAAAGGCAACAATGGCTGATACAGGATATCCGGGAATCCCAAATACCGGGGTATCAAAAACTTTTCCAAACATCACAGGTTTTCCCGGCATCATGGTAACTCCATGGACAAAAACTTCTCCAAGGCTTGAAATAACCGGTTTTGCAAAATCTTCAGAGCCTGCAGAAGAGCCGCCTATGATGCAGATCATGTCATAATCCTGTTTGGCTGCCTCTGCAACAGTGCTCTTAATATTATCAAGATCATCTTTGAGCATGGGATTAATCGTAAACCTGGCTCCATGGTCTTCACAAAGCCCGCTTAGAACTGAAGAGTTGGATTCTATCACATCTCCCGGTTTAAGATCCTTTGGTTCAACGTTGTGCCATTGCTTTAGTTCTGAACCAGTCGGAATAATCAAAACTTTTGGCTGAATGTAAACATCTACTTTAAATATTCCACCTGACAAAAGTGCTCCAAGGGAATATGAACTAATTTTATGTTTCCTTGGAAAAAGTAATTTTGTGGCAACAATATCTTCTCCCATTTTTCTTACATGCTGCCATGGGAAAACCGGTGCTTCAATTTCAATATGTCCATCATTTAAGATATTAAGATGCTCTATCATAATAACAGCATTAGTGCCTTCTGGCATGGCATGCCCTGTGTTAACCCAAAAAGCATTTTTATCCGGGACAAGGGTGTTGGGAGAGTCTTCACTTGCACCGAAACTCTCTTTTGCATCCACAGCAATACCATCCATGGCAGCTGCATGGAAATTGGGAGAAGATATGGCAGCAACAGCTGGTTTTGCCAGAACCCTGTTTTTTGCATTTACCACATCAAGGGTTTCAATTTGAGTTTCACTGTTTTCAAATTGTTCAAAGAGGATTTTTTTTGCCTCTTCAATACTTTTCATATCAAGATATACATTTCGTTTAGTATTCATTTGCTCTACTCATTTAAATTAATAATTCACAATAAAATAACATCTGTGATTGTATCTTTTTCCAGGCCCTCAACATTATCATTGATTTCAAGAAGTCCATCTGCACGAATCATGGTTTTAATCAATCCTGATTTACCAAGAACCGGTTTTGCCAGCATTTGACTGTCCTGGTTTGCAAGTTCAACCCTTACAAAATCCCTTCTGCCCTGGGCAGATGAGACGTTACGAGTAAGTTTTGCCTGAATTCTGGTCAGAGGATTTAAATTTTCAAGCCCTTTAAGCCTGTTTAAAAAGGGTATAACAACAATCTTAAGTACTACCATGGCAGATACAACCTGACCCGGCAGCCCCCATACAGGTTTTTTACCAGCCCTGGCAAGAATTGTCGGTTTACCAGGACTTATGGACATTCCATGAACTAATATTTGCGTGTCAGGCAGAGAAGACAAAACTTCCACAGTATAATCCCTTGTCCCCACAGAGCTTCCACCTGAAATCAATACCATGTCTGTTTCGCCAAGAGCTTTTTCAACAGCCTTTTTTAAAGCATCAGGATCATCTTTTACAACACCATAGGTAATTGGTATTGCAAAAGCTTCCTTTATAAACCCTGACAGGCTGTAGGAATTTATATCCCGGATTTTACCGGGCCCTGGTTCCTGATCAATGGGGATGATTTCATCTCCAGTTGATATGATTCCAACCTTTGGTATCTGATAGGCTTGAATTTGTGAAAATCCCAGGCCTGCTGCAAGTCCTGCCTCCTGGGGCCGGATAAATATTCCCCTGGATAAAACTGTGTCTTGTTCTGCAAAATCTTCTGAAGCATCAATAACATGCTGCAGAGGAGCTACACTTTTATAAATTTCCACACAAGTCTCATCAATGAGTTGTGTATGCTCCACCATGACAACACTGTCAGCCCCTTTTGGAAGCATGCCACCAGTTGAAATTTTAACAGCCTGACCTGATTTAAGAACAATAGTATCAGGAACTTCACCCATTAAAATTGTTCCTGCAATATCAAGCCATGCAGGGCTTGATTCCGAAGCACCAAATGTAGATTGTGCTGCAACAGCATATCCATCCATGGTAGCTCTTCTAAATCCGGGCATATCTTTTTGAGCAACAAGATCTTTGGCAAGAACCCTTGAAAAAGCATCAGATACAGATATTGTTTCAACTCCAACAGGAGAAAAACCTTCTGACAACTCCATCACCTCCTCAAGGCTTTTCACCTTGAAAAAGTGATTCATTTTAATGCCTCTTTAATTCTCTCCATGGCCAATGTAACATTTTCAAGACTATTAAATGCACTGATTCTTATATATGGTTTACCGCATCTGCCAAACCCTTCTCCCGGGGTGCATACCACAGATGCTTTATTTAAAAGCAAATCAAAAAATTCCCAGGAATCTCTCTCTTTCCCATCTATCCAGATATAGGGCGAATGCTCCCCGCCAACATAATCAAATCCAAGGGATTCAATTGATTTTCTGATAATATCAGCATTATTTAAATAATAGGCAATCTGCGCTTTTACCTGGGCTTTTCCTTCCTTCGAATAGACAGCCTCTGCTGCTTTTTGAACAGGATAGGAAACTCCATTGAATTTTGTACTGTGTCGCCTATCCCACATGGAATGCAAAGATATTTTTTCATTTTTTGAATTAAAAATCATGCACTCTTTTGGAACAACTATGAACCCACATCTAGTCCCTGTAAATCCAGCGGTTTTGGAAAAACTTCTAAATTCAACTGCAACTTCTCTTGCACCTTCAATTTCATAGATGGTTCGAGGAAGTTTTTCATCCCGGATAAAAGATTCATAGGCAGCATCAAACAGAATCAATGCTTTGTTATCCTTTGCATAATTAACCCATTTTTTCAGATCCTCTTTTGTAGCTGTAGAGCCCGTGGGATTATTGGGAAAACAAAGATAAATAAGATCCACATCTTCATCAGGAAGCTCAGGCAGAAAATTATTCTCTTTTAAACAATCCATATATACAATGCCTTTATACCTGCCATTTTCAAACTCCCCGGTTCTGCCTGCCATGACATTGGTATCAAGATATACAGGATATACAGGGTCAGGAATAGCAATCTTAATATCAGTGGCAAACAGTTCCTGGAAATTTCCTGCATCACACTTTGCCCCGTCACTGACAAAAATCTCATCTGCCTGTATATCAGCACCCCTCTTTTGAAAATCATTTTCTGCTATTTTTTGGCGTAAAAATTCATATCCAGGGCTTGGGCCATATCCCCTGAATGTAGCATCATCTGCCATCTCATCAACACCATCATGAAATCCTTTAATAATTGCAGGAGCAAGGGCTTTTGTTACATCTCCTATCCCAAGTTTGATAATCTGCTTTTCAGGATTTTTAAGTTGAACTTGTTCCACTTTTTTTGCAATATCTGCAAAAAGATAGGATGCTTTTAATTTGTTGTAATTCTCATTTGCTCTAATCATAAAATTTCCTTTTAATTCATATCAACATTTTTTCGCCGGTTCCAACTATTTCAATGAGATTATCCATGGAATTTCTTGTGCTCATGTATCAAGCCTTTCAGCTTTGTTTACAGCTATTGCCAATGATTTAAACTCATCCACATTCAGTGTTTCTGCTCTTCTATTTGCATCTATCCCAGCCAGTTCGAGAGCATTAACAACAAAGTCCTTTTTAAACTCAAATTCTCCTCCTGTCATTGAATTTTTCAATGTTTTCCTGCGTTTTGAAAAAGCAGCTTTGATTACATTAAACAGTGTTTTTTCCAAAACCTTATCAAAACCTTTAGTCTGAAAAAACTTGAATTTTAAAACAGTTGAATCTACTTCAGGTTTTGGGAAAAAAGAGGATGGTCCTATATTTGCAACAATGCTGATATCAGCTGCATATTGGACCACAGCAGAGAGCCTTGAATAATCTCGATTGCCAGGAGAAGCAATAATTCTTTTTGCCAGCTCTTTTTGGAACATTAAAAATGCCATTTCAACACTCTCTCGTTGCTCAACAAGCCTGAACAGGATTTGTGATGAAATATTATAGGGAAGATTCCCAATGACCACAAGTTTTTTGTCGGAGTTTTCACCTTGATTTTTATTGTGGGCTATTTCACTAAAGTCAATTTTTAAAACATCTTTATTAATTATATCAACATTTCTTAAATTTTCTTTGTCAAGTTCCTGTTGCAAAACAGGGATCAGGCGGGAATCTTTTTCAACAGCTGTCACATGCAGGGCAGCCTTTGCCAGAGGAATTGTCAGAGCACCTAGACCTGGGCCTATTTCCAATACTCGATCTCTATTTAATATCCTGGTTTTTTTAACAATCATTTCAGCTGTTGCAGGATTTGAAAGAAAATTCTGCCCCAGCTCTTTGCCTGCATACAATTTGCTATTTTTAAGCAGCTGCCCTGGATGTGTCATTTTTTTACAGCCTTTTTTTTCGCAATCTTTTTTTGGCGAAGAGTAACAAAAAACCCTTTTGTAATAAAATAGGCAACCAAACTTGAAGGCACTCCAAGCAGAATACCGCCAAAATTCATTATCATAAAAGTTCTGATATTGGTTTGAATAAAATCAATAAAATAATTAATTTTCTGGGATAATTCAATATCACTCTCAAGATGATTGATTAAAATTTTTATGGTTTCCAGAGCATTAATTGAATCATCAAAAAACAGGTGGCCTGTCTTGTAACATGCAAAATAGAGAAAAACCACTGTAAAGGGATTGCTTACCCAGACTCCAATAATGGCCGCTGGTTTGCTTGCCTTGAAAAACAGAGCAAGGGTAACGGCAATAATTGTGTGAAAGGGTATAGTAGGGGTGATTGCAATAAACACACCAATTGCCATGCCAAAGGCAACATAATGGGGATCACCATGCAGTTTTTTAATTTTGCCTGTAAATAATGCAACTCTGTTTTTCAGCATTTCCAGCATTATGTGTTGTTGTAATTTTTCCCAGTATCATTTATATTAAACAAACTTATTTATATATCATATGTGTTATTTATTTAGAAGATAGAAAATTTAAACAACTTAATAAAAAGTATTTTTAATAATCCTTTTTTTAACAAACCTTTTTTAATAATCAGAGGAAGTGAATATATGGAAACAACACAATTTGAAAAGGGCATGAAAATCTGCAGGTATCTTGTCAAAAATATTACTGAGCTTGAATCCATTGATTCTGTCATGGTTGAGCTTGAGCATGAAAAAACAAAGGCAAAACACATTCATATTTCAAACAAAGACAAGGAGAATACCTTTGGTGTATTTTTCAGGACTGTGCCCTCTGATTCCTCGGGAGTTGCCCATATTCTTGAACATACTGTTTTGTGCGGTTCAAAAAAATTCAATGTGCGAGATCCGTTTTTCTCCATGATCAAAAGGAGTCTCTCATCTTTTATGAATGCTTTAACCTCATCTGACTGGACAATGTATCCTTTTTCCACCCAGAACCAGAAAGATTATTATAATCTTATGGAAGTTTATCTTGATGCGGCTTTTTTCCCAAGGATTGATGAACTGAGTTTTAAGCAGGAAGGCCATCGCCTTGCAATTCTTGAAAAAAACGGCAATGATCTTGAACTTGAATATAAAGGTGTTGTATATAATGAGATGAAAGGCGCCATGTCTTCACCTGCCCAGGTTCTTGGCAGAGCTTTGCTCTCATCTTTATACCCTGATACTACCTATAAAAATAATTCAGGGGGTGAACCCTCTGAGATACCAAAGCTGACATGGAAAGAGTTAAAAGAGTTTCATGCCAGATATTATCACCCTTCTAATTCATATTTTTATACTTATGGCAATCTACCCCTGAAAGAGACTCTCTCATTTATCTCCCAAAAAGTACTTGACCACTTTGATGTGCTTGAAATTGACACAAGGGTTCCAGTCCAGCCCCGCTGGAATAAACCCAGAACAAACACTCAACAATATTCATATTCCGACCCTGAAGATATAAACAAAAAGTATCAGGCATGTGTGGCATGGCTGACCTGTGATATTAAAGACTCCTTTGAAATCCTTGTTCTTACAATATTGGAACAGATACTTCTTGCCAATGCTGCTTCTCCATTAAGAAAAGACTTGATTGATTCCAACCTTGGATCAGCGCTGTCAGATGCAACAGGATTTGATCAGGATAATCGAGATACTATGTTTGCCTGTGGTTTAAAAGATATTTCAAAAGAATCTGTTGAAAAAATGGAAGATATTATTTTTTCCACCATTAAAAAAACAGCTGATAAAGGAATTGAAAAAAATCTCATTGATTCTGCCATACACCAAATTGAATTTCACAGAAAAGAAATCACCAATACTCCCTATCCATTTGGTATAAAGCTGTTGCTTTCTTTTGCCGGGACCCTTATCCATGATGGTGATCCAGTCTCCTGCATAAATATTGATAAAGACCTGGACAAATTAAAGCAGGAGTTAAAAAAGGGAAAATTTCTGGAAAACAGATTAAGACAATATTTCCTTGAAAATCCTCACAGAATTCTTTTCACTCTTGAACCTGATACAGGTCTTGAACAAAAAACAATTAATGAGACAAAAAAAGAGCTTAAAAACCTTTTTAAAGAGATGGGTAAACAGGATATTGACCAGATAAAAAAGGAGACTCTAAGCCTTGAAGCACTCCAGGAAAAAAAAGAAGATCTTTCCAGTTTACCAACCCTTGATATTGCTGATATACCCCCTGAAATAGAAATCATAAAACCTGACACCATCAGGGGTGTTGAATTTGCCACCTGCTATGACAAGGCCACATCAGGCATACTCTATTTTACCTGTCCTGTGGGAGCCGGGTCCATTCCTTCCAATCTTTTTACCCTTGTACCATTTTTTTGCAGAGCATTTACAAACAGTGGTACAAAGAAAAATTCCTATGAAAAAAATGCAGAACTAATGGATCTATACACCGGTGGGATATCTATCTCTCCTTTTTCAGGAACTTATTTTTCCAAAGAAGCCCAGTCTCATTCATTCCTTGCTGTTCAGGGCAAAACACTGGATCGGAATATCAACAACTTCTTTGACTTGATAAAAGAGTTTATTGAAGAATACAATTTCCAGGATTTTGAAAGGCTGAAAAGTCTCCTGCTTCAATACAAGGCCGGGATGGAAGCTTCCATTGTCTCAACCGGTCATCGATATGCCATTTCTCTATCGTCAAGACATCTTTCAAAGGCTTCTTATATCAATGAACTCTGGCATGGTATTTCCCAATATCAATTTATTAAAGAGTTTACCGACAAACTCACTGCAGGCGGCAACAGAGATGAAATCCTTACAACTCTATCAAAAGACCTTATCACAATTGCCGGGTCTGTATTAAAACAAAACAATTTCAAA
>JBDLIV010000028.1:0-12866 GCA_039714675.1 Thermodesulfobacteriota bacterium | reverse complement strand
CCTTGTCTCTATCTGACCCTGGGCAAGATTTCTTGAATCAACACAATCAATCTCCAAATTGAGAACAGGTACATTTACATCTTTAAGTCCTTTAGTGGTAAGCCCCCTTACTCCGGTTCCCTGCCTGCACCCCCAGTGACATGGGTTAATGGCACCATCCAGTTTATACTCTCTGGCAAGCAGTTGCATATGGGCAATCCTCTCATTGGTACCAAGGGAATAGGGAATGGAAATAATTCTTCTGGCAATGGATTCAAAGGGGTTGTCCGGGTCCATTGGCTCCCAGGTTACATCATTTAACTCATCCACTACAATCTTGACACCAAAGTCTTCAAGCATTTTTTCAATGGGAAATTTATATTGAATCCTGTTCTGTATCCACATGATCCTTATTTTTTCCTTTGATGGATCTATTTTTTTAGATTCAATTCTGTCAATAAGCTCATCCTTAAAGGCCTGACAGATTTCTACTCCCTCACGGGTTCCCATTATAAGACCGATAACAGTGCCAAAATCTTTGAGTAACTTATTATCAACAGGAGAAGGGGTCTGTTTAGCCAGGTTATAAATATCTTTCAGTATAAGGCTGGATTCATTGAAAAACTCCAAAGCCCTGCCAAGTTTTTCCATTGATAATGGCTTTTGGGTATGGGCAGTGATAAACCGGGTCATCTCTTTGATCTGATCTGTCAGAAATTTTACACTCTCTTTTGAATTATTCTGGGGAACATTAAGGATAAAAAAATCTTTTTTAAATCTCCTTGCCATATCCTCCATAACAGCTAAACCTGCAGTACAGGGGCTTGAGCTTCCAATTACAAAATCAGGTTCCGGCATTATATCTTTAAGCATTGCTCCTGTTACAGCTCTATGGTAGGCACAGGAATCAGGGGCATACCCTGAGTCTTCTGCCTCTTTGATGAAAATGGGTGCAGTCTCATTTGATGACAGCATTGCCCCTACAAACTCAACAAAACAGGAAGTTACCCCCATTGAATTAAGAAGATCAAAGGGTATGGTAACACCGCACCAGGCGATTCTCTCATCTCTGGTGTACAATTTTTGTCCAATTTTTGCTATTTCAAGAACATATTTTTTCTTTGCATTGATGCTGTCAGGATCCTGTAAAATTTTTTGACTCACCCCATCCACCATGTTTTTAAAATAATCATACATCATTTTACACCTCCAGCATTTCAGTAAAAGCTTCAATCCTTGTCTGCTGCTGTCCCATTGAACCCAGAGTGCAGTCTCCCTCCAGCATTAAAAAGGGTATGGATTCTTGTTGAAGCGCTTCTCTTATCATTGGGATTCTGGCAAGGTAGGGGTCGCAGAATTTTACAGTAAACCCGATGACCCCTTTTGCATTGCAGCTTTTTGCCCTATCAACAATTTTTTGAGCAATGGCGCCTGGATCTGCAATATCCATTGTTCTGGCACAGGGCGTTCTCATCATCCAGGATGAGGCAAGAGAATAAAAGAGATCCTGGGATGCATCATAATCAACAGAGTTAACAAATCGAGATCCAGTACAGAAATCATTATCTATGACATGCATATTCCAATCTTCAAACAGATTAAACACTTTTGGATCAAACAGAAGATTGCCAAAAATAAATATTGGAGCATGTCCTTTTTGAGGCGACATCTTATCAAGATCAATCTCTTTTGCTTTTAAAAAAGCCTTATCAACACTATGCATGGCAGTTAAATTAATAATTTTCTGATATTGGGAAGAAAGCCCGGGATAAAAATTATGACCCATGGCGTGTTCAATATTGCCAAGGGTTTGTGCAAGACTATTCCAGGCATCAATCCTGCTTTTTAAATTATCCAGGGAGACATCAACACTGTTCCACTGACAAAGTGTTTTTAACATACGTTTATATTCACTTGCCAGAAAGTCAGTGGAGGCATCTGTATTGGAAGAAGGCAGATCAAGAAGGATTGTCCGGTCGTAGGGTCTTGCCTCCTGCCATGCATCAGAAAGTCTTCTCATGGAATCACAGGAATTGATAAACACCATACCCTCAAGTTCAGGGAGATCCTCATCAAGTGCCCTGTCAAGAACCTTTTTTACATGGGGGCATAAATTGTCATGGAGCATATGCCCGGATTGATCCTTGGAGTCTGTTTCAGGGAAAACCCTGAAAGGAGCAAAGCCTGCTGCTTCAATAATTGGAACAGGCGCATATGCACAGGTAAAACCGATTTTTTGGGTTGCCATCTATATATCCTCTCTGCTGCAGTTAGCAAGAACTTTTCTAAGAACATTTTTGGTTATTTCAATATCCTTTTTTGAAATATCGGCAAAAACTTTGTCAAGCAGGACTTCTACTGCTTTTATTGAACCCTTTTCCGCCTCTATCCCCAATTTAGTCAAACAGATCCTGCTGCCTCTTCTATCCATGGGATCTGGTGTCCGTTTTAAAAGTCTGTCCCTCTCCATACGGTCAAGAAGCCCTGTCATGGAGGAGGGTTCAAGCCCTGCTCGTCTGCCAAGTTCACTCGCTCTTAAATTGTCTTCACTCCATAACGAAAGAAGTACTCCGAGATAAGCTGGTTTTATATTGCTTACACCAGTTCTGACCAGGCCTCTCTTAAGCACGGATGTAACTGAAAGGCTCGCCCTGGAAATAAGGTAGTAGGGACAGTCCGGCGGCAAAGGAAAATTCATTTTTTACCTCTCTTATATATTATATTTATACATATAATACTGATACGTAATATATTGTCAAGAACTTTTTTTATACTAATATTTTAATTTTTTGGTTAATTAATTACCCAAAAGTATTGATTTATTAGGTAAAAATATCTATAGACAAATATAGCTTATTGTATTTTATAAGAAAATTAACTTTTTATTATAATTTTTGGTAATGG
The DNA here is from genome assembly GCA_039714675.1 of Thermodesulfobacteriota bacterium. Taxonomy (GTDB): domain Bacteria; phylum Desulfobacterota; class Desulfobacteria; order Desulfobacterales; family Desulfobacteraceae; genus Desulfobacula. Next base: position 9,983 of record JBDLIV010000028.1, on the reverse strand, counting down.
AAAAAATAGATATATTTAAAAAAATAAAACCTTCCAAGAACCTCCCCCAGCTGCCCCAGGTTATGCTTAAGCTTATCAAGGCCTGCAACAGCGATGACACAGAGATTGATGAACTGACTGCGATTATTTCCATTGATCCCGGCTTAACTTCCAAACTCATACAGATTATTGGATCTGCATATATAAATTTACCCAAAGAGATAAACGACATAAAAACAGCTGTCATGTATCTTGGCATGGACACTATCCGGAATATTGCCATAAGTACATCAGCCATGCATTTTTTCAAGCTGGCAAAGCCAGTTCCTGAATTTAATATCAATGAATTCTGGTACCACTCATATAAATGTGGAGTTCTTGCCGGAAAAATAGCTGAAGAAAATGATGTTTCCAATCCTGATGAATTCTTTCTGGCAGGATTGCTACATGATATCGGCAGACTGGTTCTTTTGGAAAATTTCCCTGATGAGTATAAACAAATTTTAAAAACTTCTTCCAGCGAAAACCAGATCCTTGCTGCTGAATTAAAAAAATTTGATATAAACACTCCTGAACTTAGTGCCTGGCTTTTTAAAAAATGGGATCTAAATCCTCTGATTGCAGATTCAGTCCTGTTTATCAATGAAAGTATTGAACAAATTGAGAGTGCTTTTTCCCATGTACAAATCGTTTTTATTTCAAATTTACTGGCAAAACAGGATACACTTGAAAATATACCAGATCTCACTGCTTTAACAGATATTTCTGAATCAAGATTAGAACAGATTCTCAAATCTGCAGAAAAAGAGGTCCAGACCATGGCAAAAAGTCTTGGTATAAATCTGGATGGTACCCGGGACAAAAGCAGTGAAGAGGCATTGACTTCAAAGATAAAGAATCTCTCCCTGTTTTATGGTACACTGCAGAATCTGCTGTATGCAAAAGATATTGATTCTGTCCTGAATGTTGTACAAAATGGCTTTAAAATTATCTTTAATATTCCCAGATTGTTCTATTTCCTATTTGATGAGAAAAAAAATATCTTAACTGGATTTTCAAACAATAATGACAAAGCCCACAAAATCATAACAAGTATTGCTATTCCCATATCTAATAAATCAAGCCTTCTGGTAAAATGTGTAAAAGATCAAAAGGTCCAAAACAGTTTAAACAGGGAAAAAAGTCCAACCCTTGCAATCTCTGATACACAACTTATCAGGCTGCTTGAAACAAAAGGATTGTATTGTATCCCCATATATTCATTTAAAAAAGCAATTGGTGTACTGGTACTTGGAGTTGATGCAGCTGCAGCAAAAAATCTTGAGGACAACAAAGAGTTAGTAAAACTATTTTCTAAACAAACCAGTATATGTATTCAAAACATCCGGTTTTATAATGATTATGCCGCCAATGTTCACGAAAAAAAAATGCAGGCCTACTCCACAATGACAGACAAAGTCATACATGAGATAAACAATCCGATGGCAATTATTAAAAACTATATAGAAACCCTGGGGTTAAAGCTGCCAGACAAACACCCTGCCCAGGAGGAACTTATAGTTATCAATGAAGAGATGAGCAGGGTTGCAGGTTTACTGGACAGACTTCGAAGTTTTTCAAGCCCTGCAATTAGCGGATTTGAACTTGTGGATATTAATAAAATTTGTAAAAATATGTTTGAAATTTTACAGAAATCAATATTGCTGCCAAGACAAATTGAGGCCTCCATCAACGTTGATCCTGAAATTCCCAAAATCAAGACAGACCAAAATGGATTAAAACAAATTTTGATAAATCTTGTAAAAAATGCAGCAGAAGCCATGGATAAAGGTGGTAAAATCAGAGTCACCACACGCTTTTTATCAGGTTCAGCAAAAATCCTTATTGATGAAAAAAAACGAATTCCAGGAAATATTGAAATAAAAGTTTCCGACAATGGCCCGGGGATTGATAACAAATTAAAGGAGACACTGTTTGAACCCTACACAACAACAAAAACCACTGCTTCAAATTCAGGTCTCGGGCTTTCCATTGTCCACTCCATTGTAAAAGAGTTAAATGGAAATATTACCTGTAAGACCGAAGAGGGCAAGGGAACAGATTTTATCATCATTCTGCCGGTTAGTTCATCAAAGAGAAGAGATAAATAGTGTCCGATCGAAAATCGCTAATTTGCACAATTAGCGATTTTCGATCGGACAATAAATGAAAGGTTAAAGCTATTGCAGGACACAACAATATCAAAAATGGTTGAACCCTTAAAGAGCGGTGAACTTTTTGTAAAAGAAGGCTTAATCCGTTTTGGCGATATTGATATGGCACTCTCTATCCAGGAAGCGAAAAAAAAATCTTTAAACCTGAACAAACCAAAACTTATTGGAATAATCTTATGTAGCTTGAACCTGATCACACCAAAAGACAACTATTATGTCCTTCATAAATACAATAAACTTATGTCAATTCAAACGGTATTAATTGAAAACAATATGCTTTCAAAATATGTGGTGTCAGAAATCTACCAGGAATCCAGACAGCAAAACATGCCATTTATAAGTTCTCTTCTTAATAAAGGAGTGATCTCAACTACAAAATTACAACAATTATTGTTTGACCTGTTTCATATTCCCTTTAGACCCATCAGTGATTTTGTTTTTAATCAAAAAGACAGAAATCAACTTGTTGAAATATTAGACAGACAAAATTCCAAAAAGAACTCGGTTGTACCTCTTGTTTTAAAGGATAACACCATACTGTTTGGCATTACAGAGCCCGAAAATATACTCTTCATAGGAGAATTAAACGATTACTTCCCCCAATACAGGTTTAAGACCATCTTTATTCCTTTTTCAAATTATCTGGATATTTATAAAACAGTATATGATTCCCATGTTGATTTAACTGTTGATTCAACTGTTGAATCAGCGCCTTTGCCAGAAGAGGAACCTATTGATCTCTCTTTGCTGTTAAATTTTAAAACATCCATTGGAAATCCTGAGATAGAAAATAGATCCATTGAAACACTCTACCAGCGATACGAATTACTGCGGCAGCTGAGCGGGAACTCAAAGCGTAAAAATTATCTACATGAATTCAATGATTTTATTATACAATGCCACAAAACCATTACCGAGGAGTATAAAAACCGGTCTATTGAGTTTTCCTTGAAAAAAGAGGGGAATCGTGTCAAAATAGTTGCATTTCCCCAATAAGAGGCAGGGTATTATTATGGCAAGAATCATTACAGTAACCAGTGGCAAAGGCGGAGTCGGAAAAACAAGCATAAGCCTTAATCTCTCTTTGTCCCTTGCATCAAAAGGATATAAAGTATGCCTGTTTGATGCTGACCTTGGCCTTGCAAATGTAAATATACTCACAGGCATATATCCTCAAAAAGATCTTGAGTCTGTAATAAGCGGGCAGTGCACATTAAACAAAATCATTATAAAAGATTTTCAGGGAATAGATATTATCCCAGGAAGTTCAGGCGTAAAAAAAATTGCTGATCTTTCTAAAATCCAGACCGGAACCCTTATCAGCGCATTTTTAGACCTTAAAGATTATGATTATTTCATATTTGACACATCAGCTGGAATCTCTTCCCAGGTTCTCTCCTTTTGCATGGCATCCCATGAAATAATTCTTATTGCCACCTGCGAACCCACATCACTGACTGATGCATATTCAATGCTCAAGGTTTTATCAAAGTATGGATATAACTGCCCGGTCAAAGTAGTGATCAATCAGGTGAAATCAGGCCGGGCCGCTCAAAAAGCATATACCCAGTTAAAAGGGACTGTAAATAAATTTCTTTCGCTTAAAGTTCAGCCCTTAGGAATTATGGCCTCGGATAAAAATGTCAGAGCTGCTGTTATATCCCAGACACCATTTTTTATGCTTTTCCCTGACACAATTGCTTCAAAGTGCATACAATCCATTACTTCTAAATTGATAACAAATCCAAGCCAGTATGGAGATATGCCTCTTGAATTATTCTGGGACAAGTGTCTAACTTTTATTGAAAAACATCATAAACCCAAAGGAAAACCTGCTTCTCCTGAAAAAACAGACACCCGGAACAAAGAAAAAGATAAGGATATTAAAAAAATACTTTCCAGAATTGAAACAAGGCTCTCTTTGCTGACAAAAGAGGTGGGGAAAATAAAACAAATCCTTAAAAAAAAGAATAGAATTAAAGCCGTGCCCGAAGCAAAGGAGATATCTCTTGATTTTGAATCCTGGCTTAAGAGAGGATCTTAAACGAAAAAAGGATGTTTTGTGAAATCCACCGCCCTTGAGGTAAATTTATCCGACACAAAAATTGATGTTTCCATTGATCCCAAGTATCAAGTTCTTCTTGATATTGTCTCATCCTATGTAGGGATCTTGAAGAGAATGAAAATCTTTTTGCAGGAAATGTCCCATCCTTACAAAAACTGGGAGTTTATTGTAAGTGAAGCAAGACATTTCTCCTTGCAAAATTTTCATCTGTATAAAGGACATTCCGATGGAGACAAAGCTCTGGCTATTTTTGTTGATATTTTTTTCAAAGCTTTTGAAGCAAATTCCAATTTAAAGGTAAAAACAAAAGCCGCAGATAATTTAATGCTGTTTTTGCAGCATATTGTAAAAGATTCTCAAGATGAACTTGAGAGATTCCTACCCATAATTGAAAAAACTGTTCAAAAAATCGAATCCTGTGAAGGTGAAAATTTTTATTTTTTTGTCAAATCATATTATCAGCCTGATAAAATTGCAAAAACCCTGCTTGATTGTCTTGAAGAGAATGCAACAGTTTTCAAATCAATAAACCGCCTTTTAATCAAATTTTACAACTACTCATTTGATTATTGGTTAAAGCAGGAGGATCCTATTTCCTGGGTTGGCCAAAGTATTGATACAAAGATGCTTACCCCGGGCTTAAACAAAATATTAAATGATGTCTCCCATGCAAAAATCAGGACATGGCAAAAAGATCTTGATGCTGCCACAAAGGGATCAGATCAAAGCTGGAAACTGACAACCAGAAATTTGACAAATCTTGTGAGTTACCAGGAGTTTGTCAGCAGGATCCGGGAAGTGCCTCAAAAAATAGTGGAAGCAAGCCATGATGATACTGCAGGGTTTCATCTAAAACTTACTTTTCTTTTTTATATTATTCAAATTCCAGGTATGACAACCATACATGTCCAGGCCCTGAGGGAGATAAACTCTACTCTAATATATTTGATTGATGCTAAAGACTTTAAACGGGATATCAATATAGTAGACAAAACATTTTCTCTTCTCAAAACTCTTAAGGGGAAATATCCTGACACAGTTCTCGACTGCATCCATAAAATTGGCGATGCTGTTTACAAAACTTCCAAAATTGACTTGATAAACCATTTTATAGACAGGGTTGTTGACCATGGCTTCCAATTTCCCATGATTGAAGGGACAGGTGAGGATTGGCAGATAAAAAGCAATAATGCCCATGTGAAAAACATCCGTGTCTTTCTTGATCTCATAGGACAGCACCCGAAAAAATCCAGACGGCTTTTGTCTGCATTGATTATATCCCTCTCCATTGGAGGAGTTTTTATCAAGGATACAGATCTGTTTCCAAGGGATATCAGTAAGTTTTTAAATTCTGATATTGAACCGGTGTTTGACCTTGTAAAACAGCTTGCAAGATTACTTCCTGCATTTTTCAACGAAATAGGTGCAGAGGGACAGCTGCGCGATATTTCCACCAGATTGGATGAATCGTCCCATCGCAAAGACAAATTAATTCATTTTCTAAGGAAACAGTGCCATGTTGAAAGCTCAAGCAGGATTGTGGATTTTATTAAGGAAGTAATCTTTTTCTGGAAGAGTGGTGATAAGACAAAACTTGAGCCCTATGTCCCGCCATCAATTTATAATGAGATCCAGGGTTCAGGCCCTTTTGTTGACGGGCCAAAAACTATTCTAAATATTCTTGAATCCAATGGGATATCTCTTCCTGGCGATTACCTGATCCATACTGAAGTTGCTGTCAACAACATGATTAATGATATAAGCGATGTGTCTGAGAAGGACAGAACCAGAGTAAAAATGATTTTTGGATTTTACAGACTATTAAACCAAAAATACCGCATTGATAACCTGGAACTTAAAAAATATCTGGCTTCATTTCATTCTGAGAATCTGCCAGACACACAAAAACTTGTTCTGGCTCTTGAGGAAAATAATCTGGAAGACAAAATTTTATCTCTCCTTGATTATATGAGAGAGTTAAAAAAAATAATCCTTTCAGACAAAATTTATGAGGCTAATGAAGCAATTTATCATAAACGCCATTTTGCCGTTGACATCCCTTCCATGTACGGCAGTTACAATGAAGCAAAATTTGATGCTCTGGGGTTGAGTTTAAGGATTGAAAGCATTCTAAATGTCTTATTGGAAGACCTGGTTAACAGTATTGATCTTCAGGTAATTACAAAGTCAACATTTAACCGTATATACAGTATATTGGAATTATTTAAAAAGGCATTGGAGTTAGATGGCATTGTATCAAACCATATGGATGTTCAGATGGATTTCTTAAAATTCTCTGTCAGCCTCAGAACATGCACATTTACTCAATATCTTGATATTTTTAAAGGGTTTACAAGGGCTGTTGCCGATATCATCAATGATCATTTCAACAATATTCATTCAAATAATCTATCCCAGATAGAATCAAGGATAGGAAAAGATCAGATCCTTGATAAATATCTGCCCAATGGATTCCAAAATGCCAAATCCCAGTTTGACCATCGTGTGGCTGAGATTTTTTTCAGGGACCAGATTGCAACCTGTATCGGGCTTCAGCAGCTGGATGTATTCCTGAACAGGATACTACATACACTTTTTCAGCAGTCTGAAGAACTTTCACAAATTCATCTGAGCAGGTTGTTAAATTACGATCCCCAATATGCGGTGACTGAGATTGGAAGTTTTGATGCCATCAGCAATAATATTATTTTCCTGGGTAATAAAGGATTAAACCTCGTCAAATTAAAAAAAATTGATATAGCAGTTCCGGACGGCTTTATTATTACCACGGAAGTTTTTAAATGCAGGGAAATAATTAATAATTACCAGCCTGCAAATAGAAATTTTAAAAAAAATGTGGCAAAGATGGTAGCTGGTCTTGAAAAGAGGACAGGTAAAAAACTCGGAGATCTTCAACATCCTCTTTTATTGTCAGTTAGAAGCGGTTCTTCCATATCGCAGCCGGGAATGCTGGATTCATTTTTAAATGTCGGGATAAATGAAGAGATATCTGCAAATATTGCAAAAGCAAGCAAAAATCCATGGTTTTCCTGGGACAGCTATCGAAGATTCATTCAAGGATATGGCATGGCGTTTGGCATTGCAAGAAATGAATTTGACCATATCATTTATCTGAAAAAGAAAAACCTTGGTATTGAGTTTAAGCGGTATTTTACCGGGGACCAGATGAAAGAAGTTGCTCTCTCCTATAAGAAATTACTGCTTGATTCCGGTGTTGAATTGATTGAATCACCTGTTGATCAATTGTTCCTTGCCATTGAACAGGTTTTTTCCTCCTGGGGCTCCAAAAGAGGAAAAGATTACAGGCGGATTATGGAAATATCTGAAGATTGGGGCACTGCAGTTACTATTCAATCCATGGTATTTGGCAATCTTTCAAGACAATCCGGATCAGGTGTAGTCTTCAGCCACAGTCCAAGACTTCCAGGAGATTCAATACGGCTCTGGGGAGATTTTACCATTGGCAATCAGGGAGAAGATGTTGTATCCGGACTTGTAAAAACTCTTCCTATTTCAGAAACCCAGCGGGAGCTTGAAGAACGGGATTCAAAAACAAGCCTTGAAAAAGAATTCCCCAATATATACTCCCAATTAGAGAAAGTGGTGCACCAGCTTGTTTATGACCAGGGCTGGAATCCCCAGGAGCTAGAATTCACCTTTGAAGGAGAAAATGCAAGTGATCTTTTTATCCTTCAGGCAAGGGATATGTCCCAAAGGGATAGAAAAAGGATTGTGAATTTTGATGTAAGCCCCCAGGACCTTGACAAAGCATACCTTGGCCAGGGAATTGGTGTTAGCGGGGGAGCCATGAACGGCAGGATTGTTTTTACCCTCCAGGAAATTGATACTTTCAGGAAAAAAGATCCTGATATAAAATTAATTTTATTAAGAAATGATACTGTTCCCGATGATATCCTGGAAATTGATGCTGCAGACGGAATTTTAACAGCCAGGGGTGGACTTACATCCCATGCAGCGGTTGTTGCATACAATCTTAATAAAACCTGTATTGTTGGGTGTGAAAATCTTGTTTGCAATGAGCATAAAAAAAGGTGTATGTTAAATAACATAAAAATGGTTTCTGGAGATTATATAAGTATTAACGGCCAGGAAGGGTCAGTATATAAAGGCAAAATAAAAGTAAATTAACTAGTGTCCGACCAAAAACCGCTAATTTGCCCAATTACGGCGTTGGTAAAAAATTATCAGATTTCAGGTCAGACACTAACTACATATGAAAAGGAAAAACAAATGAATGCAAACAATTCTAAAACCCTTGGAATTAACGGACTTGGAAGAATTGGAAAACTTTGTTTATGGCATCATGCAGGGCGAAAGTATTTTGATTCCCTGGTGATCAATGTAGGTCGGGAAGTAGGACAATCCTTCCAGGATATTCTTCATTATATTGAAAGAGATACAACCTATGGCCGGCTTGATGCATTCCTTCACGGATATAAGGCTGAACCTGTTATTACTGATGTGGATGAAGCCGGTAAAACTTTAAAAGTAAATGGAGTCAAGGTAAAAATACTGCAAAAGAACAGGAACCCGAAAGATATCGAGTGGGCAGAGAATAATGCAGATATTGTAGTGGATACAACAGGGCAATTTTTAAACCCGTCTCTTGAAGCAAATGATCCAAAAGGCTCCATTAGAGGACATATTGAAGCAGGAGCCCAGAAAGTCATTGCTTCTGCCCCCTTTAAATTAAAAGAGGGTGTACCAATGCCTGAAGATGCTGTAACAACAGTCATGGGAATCAATGATGGAGATTATGACCCTTTGACCCATAATATTATTTCCAATGCCTCATGTACAACAACCTGCCTTGCTCATATGATCAAACCTCTGATTGACTATTTTGGTATTGAGAGAATTCTTTCTGCTTCCATGGCAACGATACATGCGGCCACTGGATCACAACAGGTATTGGATCGACTGCCAAAGACTTCAATCAAAGACCTGAGAAAGAACAGATCGATCTTAAATAATATTATTCTCACCACAACAGGAGCTGCAAAAGCCCTGCAGCTTGTTATCCCGGAAATGGCAACCATTGGATTTATTGCAGAATCTGTCAGAATACCGACAACTACCGGATCTTTGATCATTCTTGTCATGAATTTTCAAGAAGAGCTCAATACAAAACCAATACGAAGAGAGATGATCAATGAAATTTATTACGATACCGCAAAAACCAACACAAACGGATACCTTCTATATTCAGCCAAACAGAACGTATCTTCTGATATTATTGGAACTCCAAACGCTGCTGCAGTAATAGAAGGCCATGAAACCCATGCCAGAACAGGTGCCATAAATATCAATCTTGAACATGTCCGGGGAATTGAAAAGAATATACTGGATATGATCAAGGATCAGGTTACAAGCATCCAGGTCACCCAGACAGTGATTTACGGGTGGTATGACAATGAAATGGCAAGCTATGTCAATATGCTTGGTGACAGGATAGTATCCATTGCAGAAGCAATGCATTAGAGTATTATCTTATACTGTTTTTATGTTCCTGGCAGCTGTTTTGTTTGAATCAGCACACTCTCTTCATGCAGAAGAAAAGGCATATTATTCTGCAACAGGCTGTCAGGTTATACATCATAAATAGTATCAATTTCACTGGCAAATTTTTTATATATTGTTGCTCTTCTTACTTTCATGGTGGCAGTCATTTCATCATCATCATG
>JBDLIV010000027.1:0-12879 GCA_039714675.1 Thermodesulfobacteriota bacterium | reverse complement strand
TGTCTTTAAGAAAATCAGCAGATTGAGTCATTTTTTCCTCCTTATTATAATTATATAAAAAAGTAATCAATGCAGCATCAAATGTCAAGCAAACTAAGCTTTCTTATTCCTCTCGACAGGCTGTTACACGACCCCAATTTGCATTATGTAACAGCCTGTAGAACTTCTCTAATAAGACCTGTTTTCTCTTCAAGTCTCTTTAATCAATTGAAGTTCTAAGACCTCTTTTTGTAAACAGTTGTGATATCAACATGCCGACAAGCATGAGTGCACATCCAAAAACACCACGGCCTGAAAGAACCTCATTTAAAATGATCCAACCTCCAATGGCTGCAACAACAGCTTCAAGACTTAATATTATGGCTGCATGGGAAGCAGGACTGTTTTTTTGACCATATATCTGCAGAGAGTAAGCTATCCCCACAGAAAATACACCGCCATATATTATGGGGATGGAAACCTTTAAGATATCTGAAATGATAAAAGTTTCAAATACAGCAGCAGCCAGCAGGCTTAGTATTGAACAGACAATGCACTGTACCAGTGAAAGCCAGGCTGTGTTAAAGCGGTTGGTGAATTTTTCTATAATGATCAGATGGAAAGCAAAGCAGATGGCGGAGCATAAAACAAGAAGGTCTCCCTTGTTCATGGTCATATCTTTGGTTATACTTAATAAATACATGCCGATACAGGCCATTACTGCACCAATCCATGTGGCAACATAAGTTTTGCCTTGTTTGATCAAAAATCCTAAGATGGGAACAAAGACAACATAAAGGCCAGTTATAAATCCTGCTTTCCCTGCTGTTGTATAAACCAGCCCCACCTGTTGGAATGAGATACCGCCAAATAAAACAATTCCTGTTATCAATCCGGATTTTATTAAACCTGTATTATCTTTTCTGGATTTTGAATTTCTGGTAAAATAGATCACAGGCAGCAGAGAAAGGCTCCCCAGGACAAACCGAAGACCATTAAAGGTAAACGGGCCAATATGTTCCATCCCTACTCTTTGTGCAACAAAGGCCAGTCCCCAGATAGTTGCAACAAAGATCAAAATAAAATCTGATTTTAAAGTGTCTGATTTCATGATATTTAAAACAGTATATTCAATATTTTTTTTATGTTAAAAAGAGATCTTCTAATATTTAAAAGAGGAGTCGTCAAGGAAATTAAATGAATAAAGACAAAACAACTTTAAAAGAAATGGCAGGTCAGCGCTTAATGCTGGGGTTTGACGGTATTGAATTAAATAAGGATTTAAAACATATTATAGATGGAATCAAAGCCTGTGGCATCATTCTTTTTAAAAGAAACATTGAATCACCGGAACAGGTGGCTTTTCTTTGTAAATCCTGCCAGGAATATGCAAAATCCTGCGGCCTTCCACCCCTTTTCATTGCTGTTGATCAGGAAGGAGGTACTGTTGCAAGGTTACAGAAACCTTTTACTATATTCAAGGGTAATCCTTTTATTGAATCTGTTGAGGATGCAAAAAATTTTGCTTCAATCACTGCAGATGAATTACAGCAGGCCGGGATTAATATGAATTTTGCTCCAGTTCTTGATATTATGCCTGATGGCGTGGAGAGCATAATGAAAGAGAGAGTATTTAAAGGAAATGCAAAACGAGTATCATCTCTTGGCATGGAAGTTATCCTTGGTCTGCAGAAAAAAGGAATTATGGCTGTGGCAAAGCATTTTCCCGGGATTGGCAGAACCATTAAAGATTCCCATTTCCATCTTCCAGTACTGGACATTGATCTGAAAACACTTGAACAGTCAGATATGCTCCCTTTCAAAGATGCAAAAGAGAGTGATGTTTCAGGAATAATGCTCTCCCATATCTCATATCCAAAACTTGACAATAAATGGCAGGCAAGTCTATCCCCTTTTATTGCCAATGATCTGTTGCGCAATCAAATGGGTTATAAAGGTCTTGTAATGACCGATGATTTAGATATGAAAGCAATTGAGCATGATATAAAAACCTGTATCCGGCAGATTCTAAAATCAGGGATTGACGTTGCCCTGATCTGTCATAAAGGCCCTGCTATTGCTACAGCTTTTAATGAAATCATAACACAGATCAGACAGGATGAAAGCCTTTATAAAGCCTGCAAAAAATCCAATCAAAGAGTATTGAAATACAAGAAGAAATATCTTCTGGATTCAAGTAGTTCTATTTTCGGATAAAGGCTTGTCCATATACAAGGCGCAAAACATTTTACAACCGGAGTGTACTAATGTACATGAGGATTGTAAAATGTTGCAGCAACGACGTAGATGGGCAAAATTTTATCCGAAAATTAATCTATTTTGGATCTGGAGAATACATCATGGTCAAGATCACAAAGGGATCCCTGCTGAATCATGGTATAACCCCTTGCAGCTATCATGGCAGCATTATCTCCACAAAGCTCTACTGATGGAGAAAAAAGATTGATTTTTTTGGCTTTAGCTTTTTTCATTAATTTTTCCACAAAGGTTTTATTGGCAGATACTCCACCTGCAACACCAATGGTGTTACAATTTTTATACAAAGCCGCATTAATCAATTTTTGTGACAACACATCAATAACAGCTGCTTGAAATGAAGCAGCAATCTGTGCTTTTTCATCTTTTGAACCTATCGGATTATTATGTATATACCGTCCAACAGAGGATTTAAGACCACTGAAGCTAAAATCAAAACTCTCTTTTTCAAGCATTGTTCTGGGAAATTTTATAGTGTCACCTGTTTTTGTTTTTGCAAGAGTTTCAATTATTGGGCCTCCTGGATACCCTAATCCAAGCATTTTGGCAACTTTATCAAAGGCTTCACCTGCAGCATCATCCCTGGTTTGCCCCATAAGTTCAAAATTATTATATGAAGTTACATAATAAATATTGGTGTGTCCTCCAGATACCACAAGAGCAATAAAGGGAAAATTAGGTTTTTCATCCATGAGAAAGAGTGAATAAATATGCGCTTCCAGGTGATTGACGCCTGCAAAGGGAAGATGTCTTGCAAAGGCAAACGATTTTGCAAAGGAGAAGCCCACGAGAAGTGCTCCAATAAGACCGGGTCCCCTTGTTGCAGCAACGCCGTCAATATCACTGATTTCAATACCTGCTTTTTTTATGGCTTCATCCACCACCGGCGTGATAGCTTCAATATGCATTCGAGAGGCAAGCTCTGGTACGACACCGCCATATTTATGATGAACATCTACCTGGGAAGCAATTGTGGAAGAGAGAATTTTTGTTCCATCTTGAACAATTGAAGCTGCAGTTTCATCACAGGATGATTCAATCCCAAGGATAATCATAACAGGATATTATAAAAAACCCCTTGGGTCTAAACCCACTGGGTTTGCACTTCATTATCAGATCTTGATTCTATCTCGCCGATAAAATAAGCTTTTTGATCCATGGCTCCAAGCCTGTCCATGACATCATCGGCAGAGTCTTCCGGTACAACAATCACCATGCCAATACCATTGTTAAAAGTTCTTTGCATTTCAGAATCTGGAACCATACCCTCTTTTTGAAGAATATTGAATACAGGAGGAGTTTCCCAGGCATCTTTGTGAATAATGGCTTTACATGCATCTGGAATTACCCGGATAATATTTTCATCAATGCCGCCGCCTGTGATATGCACAATTCCGTGAACCGGCAGATCCCTTAAAAGACTTAATATAGTAGGAACATAAATAATCGTAGGTTTTAAAAGTTCTTCTCCAAGGGTTATTCCAAGATCGTCAAGCCTGGTGTTTACATCATATTTGCATTTATCAAAAAAGATTTTTCTTACAAGGGAAAATCCATTGCTGTGAATTCCGTTTGATGCAAGCCCAATAAGTCTGTGACCGTTTCGAATGTATGATCCATCTATTATCTTATCATTATCCACAATGCCGACACTGAATCCGGAAAGATCATATTCACCATCCTGATACAATCCAGGCATTTCTGCTGTTTCACCACCTATCAAAGCACATCCTGATTCACTGCAGCCCCTGGCAACTCCTGTAACAATTTTTTCAGCCACATCGTTATCCAAAGATCCCATGGCAAGATAATCCAGAAAAAACAGGGGTTTTGCACCTTGTACAATTATATCGTTAACGCACATGGCTACCAGATCAATACCTATGGTATCATGTTTGTCCATCATAAAAGCAATTTTAAGCTTGGTTCCGACCCCGTCGGTTGAACTGACCAATACTGGATTGGGAACCCTGGAAAGATTCAAAGAAAAAAGTCCTCCAAAACCGCCTATTTCACCCATTACCCCGGATCGCGGAGTAGATTTTGCAATATCTTTAATCCGATCAACCAATCTATTTGCCTTATCAATATCTACACCTGAATCTGCATATGTTATAGACTTGCTCATATTAAAATCACCTTTAAAAATTTTATTGATCCTGCCAGCAAAGAACCTAAGAATACTAAACAAATTGCTTTGAAAAGTCAAAAGTTTTTTGACATCATTATTTGAATATTGTATTGAGTCTATGATTTAAACAAAAAAATTAACATTGGGGAGAGACTTAAGGCAAATGAAAACAATCAATATTGGAATATTAGGGTACGGAGTTGTAGGTGCCGGTGTAGCAAAACTGTTAAAAACAAAACAAAAACTGCTTGAATCTCGAATCGGTGCTGTTTTAAACCTTAAAACCATTGCTGATATTGATACAACCACGGACAGGGGTATTGATCTTGGAAACACAGACCTGGTACCTGATGCTGATAAAATAATAAATGATCCAGACATAGATATTATTGTGGAAACCATTGGGGGAGAGACATTTGCAAAACAATTTATTTTCAAAGCCCTGGAAAACAAGAAACATGTTGTAACAGCAAATAAAGCCCTTTTAGCAGGTTTTGGGAATGATCTTGTTAAAACAGCAAGAGAAAACCGGGTTGATCTGGCTTTTGAAGCAAGTTGCGGCGGATGTATGCCGATTATCAAAACTTTAAGAGAGACCCTTGTGGCAAATGATATCAAATCCATGTCAGCGATTTTAAACGGAACATGCAACTATATTCTTACAAAAATTGCCAAGGAGGGATTAGGATTTGAAGAAGCTTTAAAACAGGCCCAGGAACTCGGGTTTGCTGAAGCCGAGCCTTCTCTGGATATAGATGGATTTGATACTGCCCATAAACTTGCTATTCTAAATGCCCTTGCCCATGGCATGGAAATTAATTTAAAAGATATCCATGTGGAGGGTATCCGCAATATAACACCTGTGGACATTGAGTTTGCCAAATCCTTTGGATATACCATCAAGCTTCTCGCTATAGGAAAAAAACATAAAGATCATGTAGAAGCCCGGGTACATCCCACAATGATACCAGACACAAACCCATTGTCCCATGTTGACAAATCCATGAATGCAATAGCGATTGATGCTGATGCAACAGAACAGACAATGCTGTACGGTCATGGGGCTGGTATGATGCCCACTGCAAGCGCTGTTTTAAGTGATATAGCAGATATTGCACGAAACATTATTTCAGGCACCAAAAGGCGGGTGCCGATTCTTGGATATCCTGAAGAAAATATTAAAGCCATTCCAATTCTTCCCATGGCTCAATTATATATAAGATATTATCTGAGAATTGAAGCCCAGGATAGTCCGGGAGTTCTTTCAAAAATCTCAGGAATTCTTGGAGACAACAATATCAGTATTGAATCTGTCCATCAAAAAGGGAAAAAACATAATGGAAAGGTTCCTGTTGTAATGATCGTACATAAAGCTAAAGAGGAGTGGGTGCAGAAAGCTTTAAAAGAAATTTCCAACATTGATTCAGTTGTAGGAAGTCCGGTTATCATCAGAATTGAAGAAAATGATCAGGGGTAATATAAAACATGAAAATATTAGTTGCAGATCTTGAAGGCGTTTTTGTCCCTGAAATATGGATTAATGTTGCAAAAAAAACAGGGATTGAAGAGCTTAGATTAACCACCAGAGATATCAGTGATTATGATATCCTGATGACAAAGCGTCTGGCCATATTAAAGGAAAACAGTTTAAAAATTGAAGACATTAAAGAAGTGATTGCCAGCCTTGAGCCCCTTGAAGGGGCTTTGGAAGTTTTGAACTGGATCAGGAGAGAATCGCAGATTATTCTTTTGTCAGACACCTTTGAAGAGTTTGCAAAACCTTTGATGAAAAAACTCAATTACCCAACTCTCTTATGCCACACCTTGACCATAGATCAACAGAGTAATATCACTGATTATAACATACGCATTAATAATCAGAAAAAAGAGGCTGTTTCAGCCTTAAAAAAACTCAATTATCATGTAATTGCCTTTGGTGATTCCTATAATGATATTAAAATGATCCAGGAGGCAAACAAGGGTTTTTTCTTTAAACCACCAGATTCAGTGATTGCAGATTATCCGGAAATCCCTGTGACAAGAGACTATTTTGAACTTAAAACCATGATAAAAAAATTATTAGCCAAATGACAATTAATATCAATGATTTTCATAATATAAAGGCCCTTGTCATCGGTGACTTGATGATTGACGAATATCTCTGGGGCAGTGTGGATCGAATTTCTCCTGAAGCACCGGTTCCAGTGGTCTCTATAGAAAAGGAAAACCATGTCCTTGGTGGTGCTGGAAATGTCATTCATAATCTTGTTGCCATGGGTGCCAAAGTTTCTGCAATTGGTACTGCCGGAACAGGCAAAACCGGCCGGATGATATTTGAAAAGCTTGAAGATCTGGGTATTGAAACTGACGGGATCATAAGTGAGCCTCAAAGGCCTTCAACCAGAAAAACAAGGGTGATTGCATCCAATCAGCAGGTTTTAAGAATTGATAAAGAGATAAAAAGAAATATCAATAACAATACCCTTGAAAAGCTTGTTAAAATTATAAAAAATAAAATTTCAGATATTGATCTGATTATTCTTTCAGATTATGATAAAGGCCTTGTAACCAAAGAGCTGATTCAACAGACAGTCAAGCTTGCAAAACAATACAATATCCTTACTCTGGCTGATCCCAAATCCCTGAATTTCTCCAAATATGAACTTGTATCCACTCTCACACCAAATAAAAAAGAGGCAAGCCTTGCAGCTAATATGGATATAAAATCCAATAATGATGTTTTTGCTGCAGGAGAGATACTCATGGATAAAATTAAACTTGAGAGGCTTTTAATCACATGCGGTAAAGATGGCATGATATTGTTTGAAAAGACTAAAAAACCACATATTATAGAATCTCAAGCACAGCAGGTGTTTGATGTTTCCGGTGCCGGTGATACAGTGATTTCCCTTCTCGGCCTTGGACTTGCAACTGGTGCAACATTTAAAGAGAGTGCAATGGTTGCCAACGCAGCTGCAGGTATTGTTGTGGCAAAGCTTGGCGCTGCAACTCCTTCCATTGATGAACTGAAAATGGAGATAGTGAAACATTGACCACAGGATTACTTGGATACCTTGAATCTAATAAAAAAAATTTAAATATTTTTTATATTACAGAAACAGACAAATTAAATTTTTCACTATCAATCCATTAAAACTTGTAAAAAAGCTTGACACAAACTGAACAATTCTATATATTGCCTGATTGTTGATGCGGGGTGGAGCAGTCTGGTAGCTCGTCGGGCTCATAACCCGAAGGTCCTTGGTTCAAATCCTTGCCCCGCTACCAAATAAATAACAAGGGTTTCAGGAGTTTCCTGAGACCCTTTTTTTATTATAGAAAAGCTAAAAAAATTATAGTTTTAAAATTTTTCACTGTAAACGAGGAATGAACAATCGCAATAAATTGTGTTATCAATTTATTGTGATTGTTGAATCAAAAATTTTGATATTTCATCTTTTGCTATTTTTTCCATCTCTTTAAAAGATAATATCATACCAATATCATAATTATCTTCTCCCAAAACTTCGACCCTGACAATTGTACCAATAAGAAGAAGAGGGTCTGAGCCCTTATTTATTGCAATACTCACCTGTACTTTGGCACCAATGGGCAAAGACTCTTTGTTGCTGAATAGGATACCTCCAATAGCTATATTTTTGCTTATTCCAGACAGCGTGCGAGTGCGATTAAAACTCAGTTGTTTCACCTTGACAGGTCGGCTGAATTTAATTCGTAAAAAACGCCGTTTATCTTTTTTAAAAAGAGAGATTCTATTTTTCCCGGCACCTTTTGCCCTATACAGCGCGCTGTCAGCACGTTTTAATAAATATTTGGCTTTATCCGCATCTATGGGATAACCAGCCACTCCCCCGCTTAGAGTTATCTGACAATTTTTACTCCCTAATTTTATTGTTTTTTCTTTGATGATCTTGCTAATTCTTTCAGAAATTAAAAGGGCATTGAGCTTGTCTGTATTTGGCATAAGAATAACAAATTCATCTCCTCCAAACCTGGCTATAATATCACTCGCCCTTAATACTTCACTCATTGTCTTTGCAGCTTCCTTTAATACAATATCCCCTGAGTCATGCCCAAGAGTATCATTAACTTCCTTAAAATCATCAATATCAAGAAACACAACTGACAGATCAGTGTTGTGACGTTTTGCCAGAGAAATATGCTGATTCAATGCATCCTTGAAATAACCTTTGTTAAATAAACCTGTAAGGTTATCATGGGTAGATTCCTTTTTAATTTTTTCAAAGGTGTTAATATCAAGAATTTTATAATTTTTTAACGATTTTTTCATTGAAGAGCAATAATCGCTGATTGCTGTCATTAAATTTATCTGCCTGCCTAAAGCGTTGGATATGTTCTCTCTATGTTTAATTATTTCAAACCACCATTTTTCAGCTTCATCCGGTTTAAGATTAAAGTCGGTGAGTATTTGGATTATAGCTTGATAGGCATCTTTCCCTTTTTCCTTAGCAAGCTTGTTGAACTCATTGATAAAATTATCATCATCATATGCATTTATGCGGCAGTTAGAGATAGATTCTTTAAGTGAATTCATGTTCCTCCTTGTCACATCCAGATTTTGTTAGTCACAAATCGTTAATTATGAATAAACGTTAAATTAACCCTTCATATAATTGGGATTATCAAGGTAAGTCAAGTAAAATTGAAAAACTCTTAAGGTCAAGCCCCAAGAGGTTTGATATCAGAGGTACACCCGACAGGATTTGAATCTGTGGCCTAACTCTGTTTCCAGTTTTTTTAAAAGAGAATCATTACTTGAGAATTTAAAGGCATGGGGCTTAAAAAAAGGACAACTATCTTGACAAACATTGATGGTATGATTTAAAATTAAGACAATTATAGCGTTATAATCAGTAAATAGTTTAAACTAAATACTTGAAAGGTCAAGCTATGATGGAAACATTTGAATTGCAATTTCTTTGCGAACGTCACATCTACCAACTTAAATGCTGTTCTTAATCTGATTGTTCAGTTGCAGCCCGGCTTCTAAAATTTAATATAGGCTAAAATTAATTATCAGGAGGATTTTATGGAAAAATCATTTTTAATTAAGGATTATATGAATCCGAATCCTGTAACAGTAAAACCGGAAACCTCAATTTCTGATGTCATCAAGTTAATTTTAAAACATAAAGTATCAGGTGTTGTTGTTGCTGATCAGTCTAAAAATTATTTTGGTGTATTATCTGAGCTTGACTGCCTGAAAATAACATCAGAAAGTATTTATAATGAAGGTCAGAATGCCTGCTCTCCATATGCTCAAGATATTATGAAAACAGATGTTGCTACAGCGTCACCAGATGAAGGACTTTTTGATATACTAATCTGCATGCTTGATGAAGGACAGCGAAGAAGACCTGTTATTGAAGATGGTAAACTTATAGGCCAGGTAACCTGCCGACATTTATTAAAGGCCATAATTAATTTTTGTTAATTTAATATATAGTTTTTTTTAAATTTCATATTGCCAGGACCAATGGTGGAATATAATACAGCCATGGGAACAATGATTCAAAAAACAAGCTTGAATCACAAATTCCGGATTTCAGTTCTGGTAAAATGATAAGCAGAATTACAATGGTGGCATCTAATTTCTAAAGGAAAAGTACTGTTTTCCATAATATCATTCTTATCTTCTGCAGAGAATGTCTTTAAATATCCCGCCATTCTTTCTTTGGAACATCTGCAATAGAATTCAACCCGACCACTGTTTAAAAACCTGGGGCAAAGTGATTCAAATTGATCATGGATTATCTCTTCCGGAGACAACCCTTCAGACAATAATTCCCCTAAAGATTCAATACGTTGAATTAATTTTTCTGCTTTGGCAACCTGATCAGGGTCTGCTCCTGGCAGTGCCTGGAGAAATATGCCGCCAGCTCCTTTTACAATCTCTTTTTCATCAAAAAAAAGACTGAGTTTGAAGCCGGTTGGAATCTGTTCAGAAATTAAAAAATAATTTGCAAGATCTTTGGCAACACTCCCGTGCTCCAGGGCGATCTGCCCGGAATACGGTGTTGGTGCATTCTCTAAATATTTTGTTATCGTTAAAAATCCTGCACCATAAAGTGTTGATAAATATTTTATCTGTTTGGCATCATCTATTTCTATAGGGCTGGCTTTAAGATATCCTCTGACTTCACCATATACATTGGTCTCTACATCCAGCCCTTTTATGGGACCTGAACATTGAATATTCATACTGACTTTGTCATTTTTGTCCTTTAAGCTGGCACCCATAAGACTTACAGCAATGTAAGCCTGCCCTAGAATCAATGTTTCCAAAGGACCCAGTTGATGATTTTCTCTCATTTCATTCACCATTCGTGTGGAATGGACAATAGCACCCTTTATGGTTTTATCAGCCAGCATGAATCGATAGATTTTGTCTTTTGCCGATGCTTTAAATTGTGCCTTTACATCTTTATTAAATATATCTTTTTTAATCATTATTCTAATTCGCCAAATTTAAATTATCATAAAATCAGTAATGTTATGGTAAGAAAATAGATCCAATATTTTAATTGTAAATAGCAAATATTGGTTTCTCACCATTTTCAATGAGTTAAGATAAATTATTATTAATATTTTTAATGATATGGACATTTTTTTTAAATATCTTTAGAATTAGTACCAATATTAATCATTTATATCAGTGTTTTAAAAAGGAAATTTTAATGGATATCAGAAAACTGGAATTATTCTGCAAGGTAGTGGAACTGCAAAGCTTTACTCTTGCCGGGAAAGCATGTTTTTTATCTCAGCCTACAGTCAGTGAGCATATAAGGGAGCTGGAGCAAAACCTTGACCAGAGACTGTTGAACCGCCTGAGCCAGCGGGTAACACCCACACCCGCAGGAAAACTGCTCTATGAATATGCATGCAGGATTCTTAAAATAAGACAGGAGGCAATAAAGGCCATAGAGCAATACGGCAACAGACTTGCCGGTCGTATCACAATCGGATGCGGCACAATCCCGGGGACATATATCCTGCCTGAATTGTTAAGTAATTTTCGTAAAAAATATCCTGAAATAAAAACAACATTGCAAATTGCAAACTCCCATACCATTGCTGTGCAGATAATGGACGAAAAACTTGATCTTGGAGTAATAGGAGCAAAATGGAATGAACCCGGCCTCGAATGGACCGAAATATTCACAGACGAGCTAAGCTTAATCGTAACCCCAAATCATCCCTGGTCAGGCAAAAAGCATGTAAGCTGCAAAGATCTGCTTGCCCAACCATTTATCATAAGAGAGCCAGGCTCCGGCACAAGGAAAGTTATCTCAAATTTTCTTAAAGCCAAGGGATACAAAGAATCAGACCTGAAAGAGGTTGCGCAGATTGGTTCCAGCGCAGCAGTGAAGGAGGCAGTAAAGGCAGGATGCGGGATATCAATCCTATCAAACAGGGCTGTAAAGGATGCTGTAGAGTGTAAGAGGCTGGCTACGGTAAACGTCAGGGATTTAAAATTCAAACGGCCATTCTACCTTGTTCAACGTAAAAAAATGGAACTTTTACCCATTGTGAAGATCTTTAGGGATTACCTGCTTGAACAGGCTTTATCATCCAATAAGAATTCCTGAACATAAAAGGGAGACAACCCCTCTTAAAATAAAATCCCTGAATCTGGATTAAATCAAATAATTCAGTTTTATTGCAATCTGATCTAATAATTTTTTTAAATTATCCCCATAGGAAAACCCGATAGCTTTTTATATTGCTATTGGAACAATCAATTTGACATAACTAATTGAATTGATTTATTTAATTACAAAAAATAATACTGCACTATAATTTTAATTGGAGAAGAAATGAATAGAAAATTTAGAATAATTAATTGGTTAATTGGTACAGCAATAGCGTTATCTATTGCTGGAAGTTGTTTTGCATCAGGGCTTGACTCTTTTAAAGGAGAGAAAGGGATTTTAAGAATTTCAGGCGGGACCGCCCATATTCCTGTTATGAAAGAAACTGCAAAAAGAATTATGGCATCTAATCCGGATATTCAGATAACAATTGCCGGAGGAGGCTCCGGTGCAGGTATCAAGCAGGTAGGTGAAGGACTTGTCAATATTGGCAACTCTGGAAGGCCAGCTACTGAAAATGAAGTTGCCAAATACGGGTTATCCATGTACAAATGGGCAATTGACGGTGTTACCGCTGTCGTGAATCCAAAAAATCCGATCAACAGCCTTTCCTCCATGGAGCTGCAGGACATCTATGCCGGCAAGATAAGCAATTGGAAGGAAATTGGCGGGGAGGACAGGCCTGTCAACATATACACCAGGGATAAATCAAGTGGAACCCGTGCTGTTTTCTGGAAAAAAGCGCTTAACAAAGCAGATATTTCTGCAAAGGCAAACTTTGTAGCATCAAATGGTGCTATGAAATCAGCTGTCACTAACGACCCATATGCAATTGGTTATATTTCAGTGGGTTATATT
>JBDLIV010000026.1:0-12890 GCA_039714675.1 Thermodesulfobacteriota bacterium | reverse complement strand
AAAAGCAATTGTCAGTTTTCCAAACTTTGGCCACCATAAAATAAGATCCCAGCTTCTTTTCACAGGCAAAGCTCCTGTATCAAGGGAGCTTCCCTATCAATGGTATGACACACCTAATATAAGAGTCTTGACCCTGGAAGATTTTAAAATTTTTTCCAACAAAATGGGGTTTGAAATACATAAGCAGGCAGCCATTAAACCCGGTGACAAAAGCAGTGAGGGAAAAAGCATAAACTTTTTGCCAAATCTCTTTGCAACATATGGAATTTATGAAATTGGAAAATAACTGCCACGGGCAGGCTTGGTTTTTCATACAAGTTTGCCCACGACAAAGCATAAAGGTCATGATTCTAATGTACAAAGATTTTTACATGATAATAGGAGTAAAATAGATGAATATGAAAATAACATCCCTGGCAACCAGTAAAAAAAAGGGAACCATAAAAACCATAGTTAATACTGCATGTTTAATTAAAAACCATGGCTTTGAAAATGATGCTCATGCAGGTGACTGGCACAGACAGGTAAGCTTTTTATCCCAGGAAAATATAGATGCTGCAAATAAAAGAGGTCTTAATGTCTCTTTTGGAGATTTTGCAGAAAACATTGCAACCATGGGTGTTGACTGGAAAACTATTCCAGTGGGCACAAAGGTAAAATTAGGGGAAAAAGCAATTGTTGAAATTACCCAGATTGGTAAAACATGCCATAAAAAATGTGCCATCTATTATAAAGCCGGAGATTGCATAATGCCCAAAGAAGGGGTCTTTGCAAAAGTCCTTAAAGGGGGCCATCTTAAAACAGAAGATGCCGTAGAATTTATTTAAACTCAATTTATCAAGTATTTTAGGGGCAAATCATTTTTTCCAGCCGCCAATCAGATGAAGATGAACATGAAAAATTACCTGGCCGCCGCCTTTTTCAACATTGAAAAGAAGTTTATAACCAGACTCATTTACACACTGTTTTTTTGCCATCTCCTTGGCAACCATGAAAAGATCTGAAATTATTTTGCCATCTTCTTTTTGCAGGTCATTATTGCTTCTAATATGCTTTTTGGGAATGAGAAGCAGGTGCACAGGAGCTGCAGGGTTGATATCCTCAATCACAATAAAATTGTCATCTTCATATAAAAATTCACTTGGAATTTCCCCTTTAACTATTTTGCAGAACAGACAATCTTCAGACATTTAAAATCCTCCTTTATTTTATAATTTTTCAACGCCGGTTCGAAGAAGAGCTATGCTCACAATTGGGGCTCGAAGAGGAGCATATGCTCAAAAATTAACGTTTTGTCATAA
The DNA here is from genome assembly GCA_039714675.1 of Thermodesulfobacteriota bacterium. Lineage (GTDB taxonomy): Bacteria > Desulfobacterota > Desulfobacteria > Desulfobacterales > Desulfobacteraceae > Desulfobacula. The sequence continues at coordinate 11,589 of JBDLIV010000026.1, read as the reverse complement.
TTTCTCTATCTCTTCCATTAATGTTTCCATGGCTTTCACTGCCTTCTCTTCTATAAAGACATCGGTAAGAAAACCAGTGTATTCAGATTTAACAGGATTAATTTCAATAATTTTAGCACCATTTGCTTTAGCTTCGGTTGGAATCATGTTTGCCGGTGCCACCATGCCAGTAGTTCCGATTAAAATAAAGCAGTCTGCTTTTTTTGTCTCTTTAAATGAATTTGTCTGTGCAGGTTCTGGAATGGCTTCTCCAAAAAAAACCACATCTGGTTTTAAAATCCCGCCGCATTTTTTGCATATTGGCGGCAGGACATTGAGATCAATCTGTGAAATCTTCTGTTTTGCTCTGCATTTCAGGCAGATAATACTTTTTAAAGAGCCGTGAAATTCATGGACAACTTTGCTGCCTGCATCATAATGCAGATTATCCACATTCTGGGTAATGACTGCACTTAACATATTACCGGCTTCAAGCTCTGCCAGTGCATAGTGAGCTGCATTGGGTTTTACTATTCCAAAAAGGTCATAAAAGATATCCCGTAAAACCTCCCAGGAGTGTTCAGTATGATCATAAAAATAGTTGATATCAAATATCTGGGGATCATATCTGTTCCAAAGACCATTTTTCCCTCGAAACGGCGGGATACCGCTTTCAACTGAAATACCGGCACCTGTAAAAGCCACACACCGTTTTGCTGCTTTTATAATCTTTGCTGCATTTGCATACATAAAATGAATTCTCCTGTACAGACTGTTAATATAGATTCAGGTCAAATCAACAATTTCAAAAGTATTGCTCCATAACTCTGTAATCAATAATTTATTGCGAAGTATATCTTTGCGGTCCAATAAAATTTTTAAAACTTCAGAAGATTGAAGAGATGCCACAAAAAAAACACAACAGACAATATTACCGGTAATTGTTTCAACCCCTTTTGACTCTTTTTCTCTCTTTTCTCCATAGATTAATTTATAGCCCATATCACCGGGGAAAATAGTTGTAACCTGCCCTGTCATCCCTGCAATTGCACCTGCAACAACAGGAATTGATGCTTTTTTTGCAGCATCCTGTAAAATAAATCTTGAATCTATGGTGTCCAGGCAGTCAACAGCAAGATCAACATTTTTTATCTGTTCATACATATTGGATTCATCAAGATATTCAATAAAACAGTCTGCACTGACTTGGGAATTAATGGCATTTACCCTTTTTTTTGCTGCTTTTGCCTTTGGAACTCCCATTAGATTCTCTTCACTCAATAATTGACGATTTAAATTACTGGCTTCAAATGAGTCCCCGTCAATCAAAGTTAAACTGCCGACTCCAACTCTGGCCATCATCTCACAGACACATCCTCCAAGACCGCCCAAACCAATCACAGCAACTCTCGAGTTTTTAAGCTTTTTCTGTTCTTCATGGGAGAGTGTATTAAAATTTCTATCATAGCGTTCTTTGAACTCTAAAGTTCCCATAAATTATCCACCTCCAACCGGTGGGAAAAGCCCAAGTCTGTCACTGTTTTTCAATAAATATTTACCATCCTGCTTTTTCCCGTTAACAAAAATCAATTTAACAGATCCATCTTCAATACCAAGATCTGAAATAAGTTTTTCCACGCTTGTATTCTCGGACACCTCAAAACATTCACTATCTTCAGGAAGGTATTTTGATAAAGTTACAAACAATTTAAGATTAATTTTTATCATTTTATCTGTTTACACTTTATGTTTGTATTGCTAACTTGAACAATAATTATATGACATAAGTTGATTTTTTTGTACATGAATTTAATAAAATCTCTGGAATTATATGGATAAAGATAAAAAAGAACGCATAAGTGTAGAGCAGTTAGCCCAGAATCTGGCAACCTTTGCCATTGACAGGACAGACCTGAAGCAGCTTCTGGCTGCCATACCTGAAAACAGCGGTTTAAATCTGGACACAATTGAATATGAACTTCAAATTTTAAAAATCCTAAGTGTTGGATGGGCAGTCTCTTTTTATATGGCAGCCACAGATAAAAACAAACCTGTTTTAACCCAGGCATTCTGGGAATTTATTCGAGAAATTTCTCAAAATATTTCAACTCTTACTGAAACAACTACTGGGAAGAGCCTTGATTATTTTGAAATCTTAAAGCAGCGAATAGAGACATATCTTGAGATTATGAAAGAGAAACCAGATGAGGCTCAGGATCCTGCGACCATAATGGGGCCTGCCTTTGCCAGCATATGCAACAGCGAAAATAATGCCATGGCAATATTGACCGGTACTAAAATGTTTACCCTTACACTTGGAGGTGTAAAAGAGTATTTAAATGCAGTTGAAATAGAAGATACTAATCTTAACTGACAGGCTCAACAAGCAGTTACAAAACGCTAATTTTTGAACATATGCTCTTCTTCGAGTCCCAATTGTTAGCATAGCTCTTCTTGGAGCCGGCGTTGAAAAAATTATCTGTTCTGTAACTACCTGTTAATTTAGAACAAATTACTTTGATTTGATGATTAAGGAGTAAAAAAATTATGAAAAAACAGTTACTGATTTATTTTGGATTCATACTTATTTTTTTCTGGGGATGTGCAACTGCCGGCCAGAAATTTATCAACATCAACTATCTTGGCGAACATGAAAAAACCCAGACAGGTAAAATAGGCATTGCTCCTTTTCAAGATAATCGATCAGAAATGGGAGATGGATACCTTGGCTACAGAATTCTGCTTGATAACAGCCAGGAAACCTATATGGTAAGGGGCATGAATCTTGCTGATACACTGGAAAAAACCATTATGACCTATTATGAAAAAAATGGATTTACAACAATAGCAATTGATCCCTGGGAACTTACACCTAAAGGTGTGAAAGCTGCATCCAAAGACTTCAATCAGATAGTGGCAGGTAAAATAAAGCAATTTGAATGCCGGGCAAAGAAAAAAGGCGGGCGGACAGAGATGACCCTGGATATTGATCTGACCCTCTACCTTGGCATTGCAGATAAAAACATTCTGAAAACAATACCTATCTCTTTAACCCTTGAAAAAACTGAATTTACTTTTACCCGGGAAAAACTTGAAATCTTTATCAATAAGGCTCTTGAAGAAATTATTCAAAAGGCACTGATTCTTGAATAGTTGTACTCACGATTTTGCAGCTATGGCAACCCCTGCTGTGACCATGACTGTTCCTGCAGTTCTATTCAACCATTTAACAGAGCGGGTGCTTGAAAAAAACAGCCTTGCACTGCTGGCAAGATAAGCATAGGAAATCAGGACAACTGATAGAACAGCAGCAAGAACTATGGTAACAAGACAGATATCAAATCCTGTCATTGACGGCAGATCCATAAACGTGGGTAAGAACCCACAATAAAACAAAATCACTTTAGGATTGGCAAGAGTAATGCCAAGACCACTTAAATAATTTCCATATCTTACGGCTTTCTTCCCATTAATTTGTTGGAGGCGAACAGGTACAGGCCTGGAAATCCAGATCTTAATCCCGAGAAAAATCAGATATGCAGCACCAACAATTTTGACGAGTAGAAAGAGGTTCCCCATTGTCTGGGCAATGGCAGACATACCCATGATTGCAAACAGTAAAAAAATAATATCACCGGTTACACATCCGGCAATCATTACCAAAGTTGTTTTAAAGCCCGATGCAAGGGATCTTGAAATTATTGCAAATATCCCTGGACCTGGAGTTATTGCAAGTAAAAATATTGCAATGGCAAAACTCAAAAGAGAAACCAGACTCATCTCAATACCTCTTGATTATTTAAATTTAAAATTTTATTTTACTGTTTTTATACTATTTTTCAAGACCGTAACAAGAAAAACCCTATTTATATTTTTTTACGTTTTCTGCCTATATAATATAAGCCATTTGATTTGTTTCCATTCATTGTTGTATAAATTACAGATTCAAAAATAATTTTTTCAAAATTACCCATCAGTTCTTCTATTCGCTTCCTGGTATAATGTCGAAGAACTACACCCTCTGACAATTCAAAGATTCCGTATTTATTATATTTAGTCTCATACCTTTTATAGCGATCTATATTCCGTTGGTCACTGTTAATCAAAAAATCATTTATATATAGAATACCATCATCTCTCAGAACTCTCTGAATTTCATCTATTAATATTTCTTGTTCCTTATTGCTAATGATACAGGTTAATACAGCCAACAAAATTACTGCATCAAATGAATTGTTCTCAAATGGAAGTCTGCTGCCATCATATTTTTTTAAAGCTAATTGAGGATACAGCTTAGTTCCCTTATCTATCATTTTTTTTGAAATATCTATTCCTGATAAATCATTAAATTCTGATAGATATAATTCATGAAGAGTTCTTCCGTATCCACAACCAACATCAAGAATTCGAGCTTCTTTAGGTACAACTTTTTTGAACAATTCCATTTGAAAAGGAGTCGTAAATTCCTTTTCTTCAGCTACACTATCCCAATACTCTTCCTGTGTTAACAATTTGTTCATTTTAATCTTTCTTGAGGTTAACAGCCCTTATTTAATCAATGCCGGCATTTGCAATAAAACAACTATTCATCTAAAGCAATTTCAACCATGGTCTGAACATTTTCCAGCTTTGCATTGGCAGGTATATCGCAGCCAGAGTGAAGGATAAAACCTCTTGATCCCATTTTATTGATAAGTTTGTTACAGTAGCTGTAAACTTCACTCTTTGTGCCAAATGCCAGCAAACCAGGAGGGACATCTCCCATAATGCATAAATGGTCTCCCAACTGTTTTTTAGCCAGAAAGATATCAGTATCTCCATCAAGTGCCATGATCATCTTTCTTTTTGGTAATTCCCTGAAACGCTTTAATTCTCTATTCCAGTTTGAATCAAGATGAAGAATCGGAATAAGTCCATAGTCAATGACTTCATTGACAATTTTGCTGAAATAAGGCCATACAAACCGATCCCACATCTGTGATGATATCATACAGGGTGCAGTACGCCAACCGCCTACCCATATTAACGAATACCCCTGCTCTTTTGCCTGTTTACATTGAGATTTTACTAAGGTTGTAACTATTACATCCATTACTTTTTCAATTTTGTCAGGTATCTTAATTAAATCCATAAAAAATTTTTCTAACGATCTTGCTCCGCACAAGAGATCAAAAGGTGTTGTTATATCACCACCTGACAGTACTGGAACACCTATTTCATCCCAGGCTTTTCTGACATTAAATTTTTCTTCTCTTTTCCTAAGCAAGTTAACATCTGCGTCATTTAAAATTTTTTCTTTCATGAATACATCAAAAAAATTTTCCCATCCAATATTCAGAATTGCATCATAATCATCCTTTTTCATTAACTCAGTTTCAAGAACCTGCCACATATCATTGTCTGGTAAATCATATCCAGGGACTTTTACTTTTGCTCCAAAAAGCTCACAAAGATGATAAGGAGAAAATGAACCATAATTTATTGCATCTGCTTTACCAGCAAGCTTATATGCTTGAATCATAATTTTTGTTGCATCTGCCGGCGACCGGATAAACTCACACATTGGTATCTGGGTTACATAAGAAGCAAACCCGGAATAGCCTAAAACCACTGGAATTCGATCCTGTTTTTCTAAACTTACAGCTCTTTGAATTCTGTTGAAGCGCTCTGCAGTTAATTTATTTTTATCCATTATCGATCCTTTTTTAAAAAAAATTTTAAAAAAACTTGACCTTTTTGTTTGCTAACAGTAAACAAAAAGTTATTATGAGTCAAACACAAAATAAAAACAGTGGTGAGGCATTAGAACAAGCTATTGCTAAACGTATCAGATCTAAAAGAATTGAACAAGGTTGGACTCTTGATCAACTTGCCAAAAAAACAGCTCTATCCAAAAGTTATCTGTCCCAAATAGAAAACAGTGACAAGACGCCTACTCTTGGGACTTTAACAAAGATTGCATTTGGTCTCGGGGTGGATGCAATTTCTCTTATAAGCGGAGAAGAGACTCAGCGAAAACAAGAGAAAATATCCATAGGCAGGATAAAGGAACGTCAACCCATAACCCATATCGGTGCCGCCCCTGATTCCATATATGAATCTTTTTCCTTTAACAAATCCAATCGATTCATGGATTCCTATATTGTCACCGTCAGTAAGGAATTTCGTTCCCAACCCCTTATGCATGAAGGGCAGGAACTGGTTTTTGCCCTGGAAGGCACGACTGAATTTTACTATGACGGGCAGACATATATTGTTGAAGAGGGTGATGCATTGTATTTTGATTCCAACCGCCCACACATGAGCCGCAGCATTGGTCCTGAACTTGCAAAAGTGCTGATGGTTTTCTGCAATCCTGCACAGGGAAGGTAATTTTTATTGGGATTTTTAGCCTGCCTTTTATTTGAGTTTACTACAAGCGAACAAAGGAGTTTTAAAAATGAAAAAAACAAGTTTACTCAAAAAGTACATACTTGAGGATGCTATACTGGTTATGCCAGGAGCACATGACGCACTTACTGCAAAGATTGCAGCACAAGCCGGATTTAAAGCAGTAACTATCGGGGGCTACTCAGCCAGTGCATCGCTTCTTGGCAAACCTGATATATCTTTTTTAACTCTGACTGAAATGGTAGATTGTGTCTGCCGCATTGTTGACGCAATTGATGTGCCGCTTTTTACAGATGGTGATACCGGTCATGGCGGCGTACTAAATGTTCGGCGTACCGTAAAAGAGATGGAAAGAGCCGGATCTGCAGGAATGTTTATTGAAGATCAGGTTTTCCCCAAAAGGTGTGGGCATATGCTTGATAAACAGGTCATTGACAAACAGGAAATGGAAGCCAAGGTTAAAGCAGCGGTGGATGCCAGAATTGATGATGATTTTATTATTATGGCAAGAACCGATGCTCTTGCAGTTAATGGACTGGAAGATGCTGTTGAAAGAGGTAATCTTTTTGCCCAGGCTGGTGCAGATCTGATCTTTGTGGAGGCACCAACCACAATAGAGCAGATGAAGAAGATTACAACTCAAATTGATGCTCCCGTTCTTGCCAATAATGTAGAAGGAGGCAAGTCTCCTCTGCTTTCTGCCAATGAATTGGAAAAGATCGGTTACAATACGGTCGTCTTTCCTGTGGCAGCAACTTATGCTGTAGCAAAGGTAGTAAAAGATATGATGAGTGAACTTGCAGCCACCGGTACCACAGCTGGTTTTAAAAATAAGATGGTTGCATTTGATGAGTTCAATGATCTTATCGGTCTTGACAATTTACGTTCCCTGGAACGTAATTATTTTCAAACTTAATACAACAGATTCCAGGGTATTTCTGTTGAAGGAGAAAAACAATGAGACAACTTAATTTTTTTAAAATCGCACTTTTCTTTTTTGCTTCCCTATTAATGATTATGACGGGCTATGGAACTGCCATTGCTCAAGAGGTCAACTTGACTCTTGCTACCACAACTCCGCCAAAAAGCAATCATGAAATTGCTGCTGAAAAATTTGTTGCAGAAGTGGCAGAAAAAACTGAAGGCAGAATAAAAATTAAACATTATGGAGCAGGTTCTTTGTATAATGCAAAATCCATTATGCCGGCAATGTCAAAAAATCAGATTGATATTGGTCTACTGCATGTTGCCCTGGTTGGACGTCGTTCACCAGTTCTGGAGTTTATAGGGTCGTTTGGAGCTCTTGGCTGCTGGGAAAGCTATGAACATTATTACCGATTTCTTGACAACCCTGAAACCCGCGAGACAGCTTCAGCCGAGTTTGAAAAATACTTCAACAGCAGACTGCTTGCTGCATGGTCATTTGGAACCAGCTTACTTGGACGTAGAGATAAAGCTATCACAACAGTTGACGATTTCAAAGGGTTAAAAATACGAACATCCGGAACTGCCATGGCAACCATGTATAAAGCTCTCGGAGCTGTCCCAATTGGTCTGAGTTCCAAAGAGATTTATACAGCCCTGCAGCGTGGAACCATCCAGGGCGCAGGATCTGGAGTTTCTCGATGGCGGCGCAGCAAACTTTATGAAGTGGCACCTTATCTGACTGTTGATCCAACCATACCGTATTTTAGCATGTGGCTGGTTATAAACAATAAAACCTGGGACAAACTTTCAGAAAAAGACCGGGAAATAATAGCAGAAACTGCAAAAAAATATGAAGCCTGGACAAGAGATTTTGCGGCAAAAGAGTGCCAGGAGGATTTTGCTTTCCTGAAAACAAAAACCAAGGCATTTACAGAGCTTTCCAAAGAACAGAAAACAAAACTTATAAATAGTGTTAAACCAGTGATGAAAGGTTTTTCTAAAAAGCAGCTTGGCAATCAATATAAAAAACTTTGGAAGTTGTTGGAAGAATCAAAATAAAAGGCAAATAAATGGATAAAACAGCAGTTTCCCCTGAGCGTGGCATTGGAGTCTTTATAGATCGGACATCCTTTGCCTTTGCTTTGTTAGCCGGCATCATGATGCTGTCGGTTGCATTGTTTATGTCTTTTGAAGCATTTTCACGCCATTTTTTGAATCAACCAACTTCATGGGTTTTGGCTATTTCAACTCTGATATTTATCTGGTTCACGTTTTTATCTGTTCCATATGGAATAAAATCAGATAAACATGTTGCATGTGATGTATTTGTCACACAATTGAATAAGCGCAACAGACAAACCATTGGAATAGCCACTGATTTTGTTTCTCTGATCTTTATTTGTGCATTGGGAATTTATGGTTTTATTCATTTTCTTGAAGCAGTTGAATATAATTCCATGAGTGAAGGGTTATTCCGCTATCCCATGTGGCTTGTTTTTCTATCAATCCCCAGCGGAATAGTTTTAAGTGGAATTCAATTCATAAGGAAAATTCAAACCAGAATTTTCTGGCTTAAAAATAATCCTCCAGACCATTCTGAATCATCTGTCTCCCCGGGTTTGATGGTTGTTCTATTTATATTATCAACTGCTGCGGGAATTGCTGTCTATTTTTTCAGTCAACCACTGGGCATTCTTATCTTAGCTCTGGTTCTTCTGTTTTGGGGAGTGCCCATTGCCTTTGCTCTCGGATTGGTAGGTCTTACTGGCCTGTTGTTCTTCCATGAAAGTATAAATGGCTTAAATACTCTGCCAATTGTGGCAGAGCATACAGCCACCAACTTTATTCTACTGGCAATCCCTCTATTCACTCTTGGCGGGCTTATTCTCTCACGAAGCGGGTTAGGCGAACAGATATATGATTTAAGCAGCAAATGGCTTGGCTGGATGCCGGGAGGACTGGGTGTCGGCACCTGTATTACCGGAGGAATACTGGCTGCCATGATTGGGTCAAGCACAGCAGTAACTGCAATCATTACTCTTGTTGCAATGCAGCCCCTGCTGGACCGCGGCTATGATAAAAAGCTTGTTATTGGTACTGTTACCGGCAGCAGCCTGGGATTGATCATTCCACCCAGCATTGGATTCATTGTTTATGGCTTTTTGACTGATACATCAGTGGGTGCTCTTTTCATGGCAGGTATTATTCCGGGAGTAATGCTGATAGGCATGTTTAGCACATATATTGTAATTTACTGCAAATTCAGCGGTAAATATGAGGCTGTCTCTTTCAGCTGGAAAGAGCGTCTGCATTCCTTAAAAAAATCTTTTATAATAATCCTTGGTCCGATATTTGTTCTTGGCAGTATATACTCAGGTGTTGCCACTCCCACGGAAGCAGGTGCTATTTTGGTGATCTACAGCCTTTTATGTGCTGTCATTTTCCGCAAAATAGACTGGAAAGGTTTTGTACAGTGTCTTATAGACAGCAGCATACTATCAACTATGATCATTATGATTATGATCGGGGCCCTGATTATGTCCAATGTAATAACACTTCTTCAAGTCCCTGCAAACCTTACCGAATATATATTTTCATCTGGTCTGCCTAACTGGTGTGTTATTTTATTGATTGTTATTCTTTATCTTTGTCTTGGTATGTTTCTTGATGGCGGATCAATGACAGTTTTAACGATTCCAGTCATTGCACCTATGCTTCCTGCTCTGGGAATTGACAAAATTACTTTTGGCGTTATATTGATGATGCTTATTGAAACAGCACTGCTTACACCGCCGGTAGGACTCAATATATTTACGGTTAAGGGCATTGTTAATGAACCGCTCTCTTTTATCATTAAAAGTGTTATACCGTTTGTATTAATTCTTGCTTTTGGTGTTATTCTGGTATTTATGTTTCCAGGTTTAGCTTTATGGCTGCCTTCATAAAACAAGACATTGTAAAAGGAAAATACAAATATGCGTAGAATTACTTCTTTAACCCTTGTCATTTCTGGAATTATTGAACTTGTTACAAGTGTTATTCTTTATATTATTCCGTCAGGAAGAGTAGCATACTGGTCTGATTATCATATTTTCGGACTCAGCAAAACCCAATGGGGAGATATACATATTACAGTTGGGACATTGATGCTTGTAACTGCAGGTATTCACATTTATTACAACTGGCGCCCCATAACAACATATCTTAAAAACAAGGCAAAGAAACTTACTGTCTTCAATAAAAATTTCAACATTGCCTTGATTATTTCTTTTTTTGTAGCGATTGGTACGATTTATAAACTGCCCCCAATGAATTACATTCTTAATCTTGGAGAATATTTTACAGATTTAGGTAATGAAAAATATGGCGAACCTCCCTATGGCCATGCAGAACTCTCTTCACTTAAAATGTTTTGTAGCAAAATGAATATAAACTTAGAAAATGCTACTGTTTTATTAAAAAATGCTGATATAAAATTTGCTGATGCAAAAGATTCAATGTTAAAGATAGCAAAAAATAACAGCAAATCACCTCAGCAGATTTATAGCATTATTAAAATAAGCAGTGATAATCACATTGAAGAAGCCCAAACTTTCCCAGATACTCCATCACCAAACTTTGGTAAAAAATCAATAAAGGTTATTTGCCAGACTTATAATCTCTCCCAAGATGAAGTACTGACTAAATTAAAGGATGCTGGTTTTGTTGTTCAGCCAGGGAACACTGTTAAAGAGATTGGCGAAAATAACAATAGCAATCCAATGGCTATATTTGAAATTATTAAAGAAATTGCCAATAAAGACAAATAGCTCTATCTCCAATATAATTTCAAGGAGAATTTGATTTTGCTTTTTACCGTATTATGTAATGCTCAATCTGAATGTAAGAAAATGTACACATAATCTTGTCTCTTTAAAATTTTTCAAAAAAAGCATGCTGCTATAATTTTGTTCAAATGGATTACAGTTGAGAATTATTTATTAAATTTCAATGATACCTTTTGAAGTGTTAAGCATAGTAAGAATTATAACTGATGCAAGTATTCAAAACTTTTTAAATCGAGTAAAAATAAAGTCTTTCCGTCAAAAATATCAATCAAAGAAATTTCTTCCAATCCCTATATATTGTGCCGGGCCTTACCCGGGAAAAGAACTTTGGTTAACAGTATTAAACACCTTTGAAGTTTGATTCACCATAAGTACTGGAAAAAGAAGTGTTCGCCTTAGGACTAAAGGCATACGCGACTGTATAGAGACAATTTAGTCGCCCGTGGTCCTGAATTTTAAATTCAAA
>JBDLIV010000025.1:0-13000 GCA_039714675.1 Thermodesulfobacteriota bacterium | reverse complement strand
GAAAATGATTATTCTGCTATCCTGACTGTTTTCAATGATGTTTTACAAGCTGTTAAAAAAAATATTGTGGATGAACTCGGTGACAGGACCTACTCACTTTTTGATGATATTAAATCCAGCCTTAAAATAGAATTTAAAGAGGTATTTAAGGATTATCACCCGGATAATCATATACATTCAAACCTTAAAGCCATTAGTACTTCTTTGGGAAAAATTGATATTATTGAAGATCCAAAGGATTTTTTGATTTCAGGATTTTCTGATTACTCTTTCCAGGTATTAAAAAAAGTTGGTGAGATTCTTGGTTCAAATTCTTTGATTAAAATTTTGAATGATATTGAAAAAGTATTGGGATATGTGAAAAAATATCAGGCAGTTTCAAATGAAAAGAGTAAAATTGTCAATAATTTGCAAAATGTGGTTGAAGCAATTAATCTGGAATTTAAAATAACTAAAAAAGGCAAAACCAAAGGCAGATTGTTTTCTCTCTTTTCCAGATAGAATCGCCTTTTAAATGAGTTTTAAATATTTTTTTTTGAGGTCACATAAAAGTTTCTATGAACTTGCTACTTTTGCACCACCAAAGGCTAAAAATGTAAGTGCTGCTGTCCTAAACAGCGTTTTGACAATTTCAAGTATCTCTGTATCTATCATATAATCAAAGATGAACACAAAATCAGCAATAAATAAGAGACAGACCGTTACCAGGATTAAATTGATTACGTTTCCTACTCTGCCGCCTGCATATTTGATTCTGGCCTTATTAAAAACAAATATGATAATAAGATATATAATCAAAGTAAAAATAAGAAGTATTGTCTGTGCTGGCATGAACGTCTCCTTTAGTTAGAACCAAGATCCATTAAAAGATTTAGTATATTGTCTGTTAAAGCTGCATCACTAATGTCTTTTTGTTTTATCACTCCAAGGTATGAATTGCCAGCCAGAAAAATGAAAATTTTTTTTTGATTGTTTCCTGGAAAAACAACATATTTCATATTTGGTTTACAAATGGCAAATGCATTTTTGGCACATGATACAATAATCCGGGCAATTTTTTCCGGTTTTTTTATATTATGGGCAGCAATGTCTCCCTTTTGATCCACAATTATATATTGTTCAACACCAACTGTTTTGGAAAGATTTAAGAAGCTCTCAGAATATGTTTTTTTATCAGACTTTAGATTGTAAGAGTTGTTGTAACCGCATGTTGTACATTTGAATACAGCTTTTCCATCCTGTAGCTGTTTTGAATTCAGAAAATTTTTTTTTCCACAATCTTCACAAAATTGAATCATTCTATCTGACTTGTATTATTATGAGGTAAATTTATTTTTAATTTTAGACCAAACTCTTGTGGTTTTAACCTGCGGTGCCGGTGCTTCTTCAAAATCATTTTCAGTTTTGTTGTCTTTTTCTAAATTCTCTTTTGCTTTGTCCCGGGCTTTTAAAAGGTCAATGCTCATTGTGATTATCTGGAGAAGGCCGATTTTTTCAGGATCATTCTGCCATAGTTTTTTCAGGGCGGCAATATCCTGGTCGATTAATAATAGTGATGATTCACTTTGAAGCCAATCTGAATCAATAAAAAATGATTTCAATTGGATTATTTTTTTTAAGTTATCGTCAGATTGTTTTGCAATCTCCTCAAAGGATTCATCGTTGTCCTGTATTGGTACAATACTGTCTGAATCATTCATCTGGTCTGATGTTTCAAAGCCGCTTGTTTGGTCATCATGCTGACTTTGGTTGTCATACTGATCCTGATCGTTTTGATTGTCTGATTGAATTATATCATCACCAGGGATGTCCAGATTGAAAAAATCATCTAATCTGTTTGAAATTTCAGGGATAGGATCATTACTTTTTTTCTCGGGAGTGAAATTCATAGTTCCGTCAGATTGAAGTTCTTCTCTATTGTCAAGCATATCCATTGCCTGATCTGGATTTTCTCCATGAACATTAAGCAGGTGAATTGCATCCAATAATTCATCTGCAGGTGATTCTTTAGCGTTGAACAGATCATCCATGATATCTTCTGAATTTTTTGAGGAGGGTTTATCCGAGTCTGTCACAGTCTCAACCGGGAGATTAGTATCTTCTATCTCAGAAAGAGTGGTTAATGTGATATCATCATCATCAGATGATATGCTTGCCTCTCTAAATTGAGAAAGAGCTGGTGCCAAGGATTCATCATCTGACGTATCGCCAATTATCTGGTCTTCTCTCTTCCTGGAAGAAATTTTATTTTTAAAAGATTGAAATTTTTTGATGTCAGTTTCAAGAAGCTGTTTTTTCTCTTTATATGTCATTTCAGGAGTTTGAACTATCTTTTCAAAATTTTTAAAAACAGAATGCAAAAAAGATATTGAATCAATATGAGCATTTGCTTTTTGTGTGCCAATATACTGTACTGTGCTGTTGATGATTTTTAAAAATGCAAAATGGATGTTATAATATTTCAGCCTGGATAGCAGGCTTGTTATAACTTTTTTAAAATTTTCAAGTGTAGTATCTGATATCTCCCAGTCAATGGCAAGCATCACTGCTTTTAGTTCATTTATCTCATTTTCATTAATTAAAGGAGTGGAGGAAATTTTATTTTTCAAGGATTTAAATCGAAGGAACTCTTTTAATAAAATTTCATTAGTTTCATCTTTTATAAGATCAGGCATAATTATGAATTGTTCAAGTTTTGAAGCAATGGAATTCAAAACCGGCAGTGTATCTGCATTAACCTTATTTTTTTTTGATCCAAGATATTTTGCAAGGGACTGCAACATTTTCAGCAAATATGTTGCAGCATGGTTTGTCTTATAAAGAGGGGCAAGTTCAGAAAGCTGACTTTTTAAACTGGTTGTATTATCATCAGTAATATTAATATTAATCGATTTTATAATCTTGTTAAGTTTACTTAAAGATTCCAAAAAAAACCTCCTTAAAAAATCTGGTCCTGAATGGATGCCAATGTCATTGATATAATTCTTTTCAGTGTCAAAATTACATTGCCTCCCTTAAGGGCACTGGCTTCATATGCCGGTGCTTTGATAAGAGAGTTTAAATCTTTTTGCATTATTTTAGTATTTAAAATTGGAATTTCAGAGGCTCTAAGATCTACTTTGTTGTATTGCATGACAAAAGGTATATTAAACAAATCAAGATTGTAGATTTTAAGATTTTTATATAATTGATTTAAAGAATCAATATTTTTTTTGCGTTGTTCTTTCTGTACATCTGCAACAAAAACAACACCATCAACTCCGCGCAAAACAAGTTTTCTAGTGGCATTATACTTTACCTGCCCAGGAACAGTATATAATTGTATGGTAACATCAAAACCTTTGATCTGGCCGACATCAAATGGCAAAAAATCAAAAAACAGTGTTCGATCGTCCTGGGTTTTCAGGCTGACCATTTCAGTTTTTATCTGTTTTTTATATTTTTTGTTGATATATTCAAGATTAGTTGTCTTTCCGCCTCTTCCAGGACCATAATAGACAATTTTAATTTGAACTTCTTTTTTTTTTATGTTGATAAGCGCCAATCTAAATTTTCCTTAAATCAGAGATGAATATGAAAAAGAGTCAAAGGTTTTCCTGTAAGCATGATCACTTTTCAACTATAATTTTATTGATTTGTTTGATGGCTTCATTTACTTTTAATCTTACTAATCCCAATGAAATATCTTTGGTGAACATTGTGATCAAAAGAGTGTCATCATCGGCCTTGCTAAAATGAATACTTGATTTTTCACCTTTGTGAAACAGTAATGAAAATTCAGATTCTCCCACAAGTTTTGCCATTGCATCAACCGCTGCAAAATTGCCGGCAGCGAGAGCAGCAAATGCAACAGAATCAAGTCTGTTTTTTCCATTATCAAGTTTTGCAATGGTATTACCAGCCATATCCATATATATGACATGATCTATTCCAACCTCTATAAGGTCGGTACAGATCACTTTATCAATAGCTTCTAATTGGCTTTGATTAAACATTCTTGAACTTTAACGCAAATAAGTAAGTTTTGCAATAAATAAAAGTATCTGTTTTTTTATATATTGTTAATAAGGAGAGGCGGGTCTGACAAGAACAAAATTTCTTGACACCTTTTGTTAGGGGTGATAAAAGTCGCATGTTTTCTTAAAAACAATCGGGGCGTAGCGCAGTCTGGTAGCGCACTTGTCTGGGGGACAAGTGGTCGCTGGTTCAAATCCAGCCGTCCCGACCATTGAACAATAGGGATTTCGAAAGGATTTCGAGAGCCTTTTTACAATATATAAGCGGGAGCACAAAATGCGTGTCTTTGCAAATATTTTTCTGGGAAGAGCACCTGACTGGTATAAAACGGTGTTAATAGGTTTTTTGATTTTAAATCCCATTCTTATGTTCACTGTGGGTTCTTTTGTTACAGGCTGGATAATTATTCTTGAGTTTATTTTCACACTGGCTATGGCATTAAAATGTTACCCCCTGCCGGCCTCGGGTTTGATAGCCATTGAATGTGTTCTAATGGGTTTGACTACTCCTGAGTCAGTTTACCATGAAACAGTGGGAAATTTTCCAGTAATTATGCTGCTCATGTTCATGGTGGCTGGAATCTATTTTATGCAGGATCTGCTGCTGTTTATTTTTTCCAAACTTCTCGTAAGTGTAAGGTCCAAAATTGCCCTCTCACTGATTTTTTGTTTTATGGGTGCTTTTTTATCAGCATTTCTTGATGCATTAACTGTTACTGCTGTTTTAATTACTGTAGCTGTAGGGTTTTACGGTATTTATCATAAATTTGTCTCAACCCATAAAATTCATAATATTGCAGATGATGGAGGGATTGAAAAAGACCATCATAAAAGAGACCTGGATAATTTCAGGACTTTTTTAAGAAATTTGATGATGCACGGCGCAGTTGGAACAGCTCTTGGCGGTGCAACAACACTTGTGGGCGAGCCCCAGAATTTAATTATTGGTGCCAGGCTCCAATGGCATTTTGCAGAATTTTTTCTTAAGTGTGCACCAGTCTCCATTCCTGTATTAATTGTAGGACTTTTAACATGTCTGCTTCTTGAGAAGACCAGAATATTAGGATATGGAGCTCAAATTCCGGAATCAGTACGCAACATTTTAAAAGAGCATGTGGATAAGGAAAATGAACAAAGAAGTGACAGAGCAACAAAGAGATTAATTGTTCAGGCTGTTGTAGGAATTATATTAATATTGTCTCTGGCATTCCATCTTGCAGAAGTCGGTCTTATAGGTTTGATGATTATTGTTCTTTTAACAGCTTTTAATGGTGTTATTGAAGAGCATGAGATTGGCCATGCTTTTGAGGAAGCTCTGCCTTTTACCGCACTTCTTGTTGTCTTCTTTTCCATTGTTGCTGTTATCCATGATCAGCATCTGTTCCATCCTGTTATTGAATATGTCTTGAACCTTGAGGGAAGCACGCAGCTTTCAGCCTATTATATTGCCAATGGAGTGCTTTCAGCCATCAGTGACAATGTCTTTGTTGCAACAGTATATATTAATGAAACAGCAGCTCATTTTAAAGATATTATTCCTTTTCTGGGCCAACATGCATCTAATGGTGCACACCCCACAGCAGAACAGGTTTTACATATTGAGCAATACGGCAGGCTTGCTGTGGCTATCAACATGGGAACCAATATTCCTTCAGTTGCTACCCCCAACGGCCAGGCTGCATTTTTATTTCTTTTAACATCTGCCATTGCACCGCTCATCAGATTGTCTTATATGGAAATGGTTAAACTTGCCTTTCCATATACTATCACCATGAGCATTACAGGGTTGCTGGCTGTTATGTATGTGTTGTAAAAAAACAGTTTGTCTGATATTTGCATATTATGAATGGAAACAAACCTGCAAAATCAACTAATATCCTGATTTTAGGCTTGGGCGGTGTGGGCTATTATCTCGCTAAACGCCTTGCCCATGAGGGCTATGCAATTACTGCTATTGAGCCTGATGCAGGATTGGTCAGTAATGCTGATGGAGAGATAGATGCCCGTTTGCTTCAGGGTAATGCCATGAGCGTTGACTGTTGGCGCGAAGCCGGGGCGGAAAAGATGGACTATCTCATTGCTGCTACAAACAATGATGCAGTGAATATGATGAGCTGTCTTATTGGTGATCGTTTTGGTATTCCACGTAAAATTGCCCGGGTACGTTCCACAGAATTCGGAAGTAAAGATTCAATCCTGAATGCTGCAGATCTTAAGATTGATTTAATTATCCATCCTGAAGAGCTGGCAGCCCAGGAAATTTTAAGACTTATTAAACTTCGTGCTGGCAACGATATCATTGCAGCTGCCAAGGGGCATATACAAGCCATTGCGACCCGTATCCATGAAGAATCACCTTTGGCTAACAGAACATTAATAGATATTTCTCAAGAGTATAATGAGTTTCCATTTAGAATAGTTGCAATTGCACGGGGAATAACAACGATTATTCCTGGTGGGGATGATGAATTGCTACCCCAGGATCAAGCTTTTTTTATTGCCAGCAGTGAAAATTTGACTAAACTAATGAAGCTGACTGGTGTTGAACAGCAAAAACGGCACCGGGTATTGATTATTGGCGGAGGACTTATTGGACGTCGTCTGGCTGAACTGCTTGGTAAAACTGCCGGACTAAAAGTTAAATTAATTGAGAAGAATGAAACAGTTGCCCAGGAACTCTCCTTTGAGTTGAATAATGTAGAAGTGTTGCACGGTGATGGATCCGATTCTGATGTACTGCTTTCAGCAGGATTGCTGGAAATGGATACTTTTATTAATTCAACCGGTGAAAATGAAACCAATATTATGGGCTGTGTTTTGGCAAAACATCTGATAACGTCTCAAAAAACCAATGGATCAAAGAGAGAGGGCAGCAGGCAGATAAAATGTATTGCCCTGGTTAACAAAGAAGATTATGTGGTGTTGGCAGCCACCATGGGGTCTGACCTGGCTTTAAATAAAAAAATATTGGCCGGTAATAAAATTTTAAAATTTATTCGTAGGGGAGAGCTGCTTTCCGTAGCCCATCTGCATGGTTTTGATGCTGAAATGGTAGAAATTGTTGCAGCTGCCAACTCTCCTATTACCCGTAAACCTCTTTCCAATCTGGATTCCTATTATACTCAAAACATAATGATAGGAAGTATATATAGAGATGGTGAATGGCAGGTTGCTGTCGGTGACACACATATCCAAGACAATGAACGGGTTATAGTGGTCTGTTTGTCACAACATTTAAAAGATGTTCAAAAATTATTTCTTGCCTAAAAAAAATATTTGTAATTTGATGTAAACTTGCCCAGATTTTTTTATTTCTTCCAGAAGGATGGGTAAAATATAACCAGTGCAGAAAACATTTCCAGTCTGCCAACAAGCATATTCCAGGATAAAAACCATTTCCCTGTATCTGAAATAAAGGCAAAATTTTTGGAAGGGCCAACTCCTCCAAAACCTGGACCTATGTTCATAAGTGCTGAAATAACAGAACTCATGGCAGTATTATAATCCATTTTATCCACAAGGGTCATGAAACATCCCCCAGCAAGAATCAGGAAAATATTAACGATAAAATAACAAAAAGCTATATATATGATTTGTAATTCCACCGGGCGCTGATTCAAGCGAATTGATACCACAGACATGGGATTAAGATATATGCGCTTTATCTGGGCAACTCCAAATTTTATTATCAGGATATAGTGAACAATTTTGATTCCACTGGTTGTTGATCCGGCACACGCTCCAATAAAGCATACCATATAAATAAACATCTGCGCTGCCTGGGGCCATTGTTCGTAATCTGCAGTAGTAAACCCTGTGGTTGTTAGAATAGAGGTGACCTGAAAGGTTGCATAACGGATTGAATCCATTAAGCCATATGTGTTCTCTTTCCATAATATCCATGACACCATGATACAGAAAAAGAGCATAAATCCGACATACCAGCGAAATTCAGTGTTGATTCTTATAATATTCCAGTTCCCGTGAGCCATGTGGTAGAAAAGCATGAATGTCATGCCGCCCAGAAACATGAAAAGTATGATGACCCAGTCAAAGTAAGCACTGTTGTAATGTCCGATGCTGGCGTTCCATGGTGAATAGCCAGATGTTGATACAGTACCGAATGAGTGGCACAAAGAATCAAAAAGAGTCATGCCACCACCGCACAGCATAATAGTTTCTAAAATATTCAAAGCCAGATAAATTCCCCAAAGCCAGACCATGGTATCTCTGTTACGGGGTATGAATTTTTCTTTGGTAATCACCTGTCCCGGACTTGATTCAGCCCTGAAGAGACGGACTCCTCCCATGCCATGGGGCAAAAATATAATGGTCAGTGTTAAAAAACCCATTCCTCCAAGCAGATGGGTCTGGCTGCGCCAGAATAGTAATCCGTGGGGGACTGTTTCAATATCAGTTAAAATGGTTGCTCCGGTTGTTGTATAGCCTGATATCATTTCAAAAAAAGCATCGGTAAAAGAGGGAATTGATCCATGGATCATAAAAGGTATGCTGGAAACAGCAGAAATTAAGATCCATCCGAAAAATGCAATAAAAAAGCCATCTTTTATATTTAAATCGTCAAACCTTCGGAAGAACCACCACAGGGGATATCCTATGCAGACAGTTAGTATCCCTGTAATTGCAATGGCATACAAATCATCTTCTTTGTAATATAACGAGCAGATCAATGGGAAAATCATGGAAATGCCGGTAACAATCAATAATTTTCCAAGAACATTTGTGATGGTCTTGTAATTCATGGAGGATAACTTACTAAATCATAAAAACAGTGTCAATATACGAGACCTTTGAATAACGTCACCTTTTGCCCAATTACCACGGAATATGAAAATGATAATCCTAAGCTCGAATAGGAGCTTATGCTCACAATACTTTATGTGTTTTTCTGTTTATAATTTTCATCTTCCTTGCACTAAAACAAAATTGAACACAGTTCAAAGGCCTCTATACGATAACCTGTCGAGGGGTCAAGCTTGGAAAGGTATAGAAGAGTGATGCAAATTGATTTTCAACCTGCCATCAACCTTATTATAGCCAAAAGTGTATTCAACTTTTACCTCAGTACCATCGGTCTGGGTGAAAAAATAATTACCCATTGCCACGGCATAGTCACCATGCAGATATGTGCCGGCATTTTCAAACCGAACACTGGTCCATGGCTGAATGGCAAAACCGTGATCTTCTGCAAACTTATCATTTCCACCTACAAAATAGGAAAGAGCGCTTTCATTGTCATTGCGAAACTGTGTTTCTGATGCCTTTGTGGGCTTGAACAATACCTCACCTGATTGAAAATTATACAACTCATCAAGGTGTTTTTCAGCCGCGGCAATAAAATCCTTCTTGTTGATGAATGCCTTTCCTATTGCAACGATTCCATCACCCCAAGCCTGTTGTGCCTGTTCCACTTCTTCTGCTGTAATTGTATCCGCCATGATATTTTTTCCTTATTGTCTGTCAAGCAGCTTGCTGCCTAAATAATGTTTTTGCATCTCAATAGATATAATGTTTTTAAGGACAATCCTTGAAAACAGAACCATAACTGCCTCAATTTAATCCATTGCCATACAAAACAAGTAAATAAATATAGAACAGATAAATTGTCAAGATAATTTATAAGAAAAAAATGATATTTATTAAAAATAATTGCATTTTTATTCTCTGTGAAATAAACTACTATGATATAGTTGAAATGATATATCAAAATAATAATATAGATTTTTTTTATATTCACATAGAAAATTACTTGTTTTAATATATGGCACCTATTTCGATCTCAAAGTAAATATAATGACTGGAAAAAAAAATAAAAAGCGCGGCATAGCCGCCATGTTCAACAATCATGAGATAAAAGAATATTTTAATACTTTTTTAATATTGATTGGTGGTATAGAACTTGTAATTTTGTTTGCACATTTTTTAACTTCTACCGGACAGGATCAAGCCTCTTTTCCATGGAAACACTACCTGTTTGTATCATTTCTTGCTCCTGTTATTATGGTTGTGGTAGTTGGTCTTATAATAGTCGGTTTTAATTTTTTTATTTTTGGCGATAAAAACAAAGTATCTGATGAAGACTCTATCTTTGTCAGCGATAAAGAAAAAAAAATATTTCACAGCTCTAAGAACTTGTTTTCAATAATAGGACAAATTCCAGTTCTTGCAGGTTTTTTTATATTATGTCTTGGGTCTCTGTTTCTGTATAAATTAGATGTGATTGTAAAAATTTTAGGTCGCATTGGAGAGAGGACAGCATTTTATGTTTTTACAGCACTTGCCTCTCTTGTTGTCTGCACCTTTATTTTTCTTTTATGCTGGCTTTTCTGGAAGTTTCGCCTTCGCAAAATTGAACTTCAAAACCAGGCTGAATTTAAAAAAAGAGTTATTGAAACAACAGGATTAATAATTCTTGATAATAACGTTGTTCTTGATAAAACCGGAAAAATTGTTGCAGATGTCGATACTCCGGAACTCTTGGAAGAGCCATCAATTGAAAAAAATAGGAATTTATTACCTGAAATAAATGACAGATTTGATTTCAAATAAAATGTTTCTTAGGTGTTAATGCCTGTACACAGTGGGAACACCTTTACTATTGATATCAATACCAACGGTATCGCCGGTTTTAAATCCAAGACTTTTAAATCTGTTGACTATTTTATCGTGCTTTCCAAGTTCCCAATAGGCTGCCCATAGAGGATTTCTTACACTGTCAATACCATAGGCATCATGGCTGCATAGATTGATTCGAAACTTATCCTTTGCAATCAAGGTATCTGCTTCCCCAAGAAAAATATCAATTTTATATAAATTATTATGCAGGGCTTTTGATAAAATTTTTTGAAATTCAGGCAGGTCTTCAAGATAATTATTTGCTATTTGAAAAAGGTCACTGGAATCTTGTATGGAAAATCCGAGAACAGCAAAACGCTGGTGCCGGAGAGCAAATGATTCTAATTCATTTTCATAGTCCTGTATGCTGGATAAAATGGTATTGATATCAGAAATTTTTGATTTTTCAAATTCATTAATAAAGTCCTCGCATTGGGTGATAATATTAATATAAACAGACTTGTTATCCATTACATATACAGGTCTTTCTCTGTAATTTCTTCTTTTACGCATGCGCCTGACTCCATCAAGTTCAATGGAACGCTGGCTCTCTTTATCTTCAAGGGTTTCAATATTTGAAATATCTTTTGCCTGGACAACATGAATTTCACCTTCACTGGTGATAATATATTCAATTTCACATCTGATTCCCAGAGTTCTCTGGATATCCTCTGAAAGATCAAACAGCCTCCGGTCATGGGGTACTCTGGTAATATGAGGTTCACTTTGTACCCTCTGACATCGATCCCTGCAATAACCAAATTCCCATAGATCCCCGATCATTTTTGCCATTACGCTTGCGCCATTGACAAAAGGCATGACAATAATACCCAATTCATCAAGTTTGATATCAGGAGCATGATTAAAGGCCTGCTGGCGCATGATGGACAAACGTTTAGAACTCTTTGCCATTTTAATAATACGATTTCTTGCATATTTGATTCCACCAATATCTGCATAGGTCTCAATAGAGTCAAAGGTGCCGCCTTTAAATTCAGACTCCTTAGGATGAGCACTTCTTGCAATTACCTTATAGCTCTCTTTATGCTTTTCTAAAAATGCATCCAGTTTTTTAAATTTTTCACCGATAAAATCATCAGCTGGCACATAGATAAAATCCGGCACATTAAATCCGCTTATTTGAAGCTTTTCCAGCAATTTCGCTTTTTCAGGTATCTTGTTTTCCATGTTAACCTTGACTTTTTTACCAGATTCCAATATTTGGTTTGAAAGTCTGTCAATCTTTATTTGGTTTGATTATTAATTTTTAAGGTAACATATGTCAAAATACAAAGCAATACAAACAGCCAGTGACTCGGCATGTTGTTACATAATGTAAATTTTATGAACATATCTTCTTTTTCAAACCATAGCCCAAGGCGAAAAATATTCTGGAACAGATATAATAAATTATGAAACGACTAAAAAAATTAAAACCTGCATTCTGGGATCATCATAATGTTGCCGGCAGCCATGCCCATACTGGTTTTAATTTTCAGCGCAAATGGAAACTGATTGTTGTAGTTACATCTTTTATGGCTATTTTACCCCTTTGTGTCATGGGCTTTATGGATTTTCGCCTAAGCCGCAAAACAATTGAAAATGAGATAAAACACTCCATATCCAAAATTTTAATCTCTGCCATCATTTCTATCTCCTTTTCCAAAGACGTGGAAAAATATGCTTTTGAATATAGTGATCAATGTGATTGCACAGAAGATGAAGATATGTTTGTGGTAGATCAAAATGGCGGTTTGCTGACTCCATCTTCTAATTTTAACCAACTGAGTATTGCCAATACTTTTCACACTGATATGTTGAACGAAACCTCTGGGATTAAAGAAGTTGTAACTCCGGATGGAAAGGGTGTAATTGCCGGATATGCCCGGATACCAAATTCACCTTTGACACTTGTACTGGTGAAAAGCAAAAAAAATATTGCAGGGCTTTGGATAAAGCCAAGGCTTAAGCTTGTAGGCTATCTTGCCATCAGTATAGTTTTAATTGTGTTGTCAATAATGGGTATGGCAACTTTTCTTGTTGGACGTATCCATAAAGCAGACAGAAAAAGAGTTAAAGCTCTTCATCATATTGGATATACAGACAAGCTTGCATCCATAGGGCGTCTTGCATCCGGGATAGCCCATGAGATTAATAATCCCCTTGCAATCATTGATCAGAAAACAGGATTAATCCAGGATATTTTTAAATTTACAAAGGAGTTTGAAGCTGATGAACAACTCAATCAACTGACAAAGGATATTCTTGAAGCAGTTGGACGTTGCGGCGTAGTTACCAGGAGGCTGCTGGATTTTGCAAGACATATGGATTCAAAAATAGAGCTGGTG